>JAGQIB010000046.1:24116-27895 GCA_020431545.1 Gemmatimonadota bacterium | reverse complement strand
TGCCCACGCTGGAACGGCTGATGCGAACCGGCGTGCGCGAGACACTGCACTCGTTGCCTCCCGGCCCCGCCGGCGAGGAGCGTCTGTCCCCCACGATCTGGACGAGCGCCGTGACCGGGATGATGCCCGAGAAGCACGGCATCCTGCACTTCGTGGCGCCGGGTCCGGACGGGCGGATGCAGCCCGTGACGTCGAATCAACGTCGCGCGGCGGCGCTGTGGAACATGGCGACCGCGCGCGGGCTCGATGTCGGCGTGATCGGCTGGCTCGCCACGTGGCCGGCGGAGCCGGTGCAGGGCTATCTCGTGTCGAGTTACACGCCGTACATCTTCAAGTGGTCCTCCGACCCCGCGGGGCGACCGATCAAGGGCACGCTCGTGACCGGCGTTCCGGATCAGGTCTATCCGCCGGAACTCCAGCCCGTGCTGGAGGGGCTGAAGGTCGCGCCCGACAGCGTCGACGATCGGAGGCTCGAGGCGCGATTCACGCGGCACGAGCTCCCCGGCGTCCGCGACGAGGACCTGCAGAAGTCGCTCGACGGGATGCGCTGGTCCTGGGCCGCGGATCAGACCTACCTGCGCGCCTACGAGTGGCTCGCCGCGCACCCGCCGACCGGCCGCCGTCCCGACCTGGAACTCGCGTACTTCGCGTCGGTCGACGTCATCTCGCACCGCTTCTGGAAGTACATGGAGCCGGACACTTACGCCCTCGGCGACGTCGATCCCGCCGACGTCCTGGCGTTCGGTCAATCCGTGGAGAGCGCGTACCGATGTGTGGATGGGGTGCTGGGCGAGGTGCTCGGGCTCGAGCCGGACTCTTCCCGGGTGATCGTGCTCTCCGATCACGGCTTCCAGGAGAACCGGGATCGGCAACGCACCACGAGCTCGGGCTGGCATCGCCCCCAGGGCATCCTCCTCGCGAACGGACCCGGGTTCCGGCGAGGGGAGCACGTGGGCGAAGGGTCGGTGGTCGACGTTGCCCCCACCGTCCTCTATGCTCTCGGGCTTCCGATCGGCGCCGACATGGACGGCAAGCCGGCGCTGGATCTGTTCGAGGACGATGTCGTGAAGAAGCGTGCGCCCGAGGAGATCCCGTCCTGGGAGCCGGAGGTGGAGCGCGCCCGCGCGGAGGCGCCGAAGACCTCGCCGGTGGACCGCGAGATTCTCGAGCGCCTGAAGACCATCGGCTACATCTAGGAAATCCGCGACGCATGATCGCCGGGTTTCCGGCTTGGAGGTTCTCGATGATTCCGCCTCGCATCCGGCTGGCTGTCGGCCTCGTTCTGGTTTCCGCGGCGATGTCCGCCTGCGGCGGCGGCGGCGGCGATTCCGGTTCGTCCGGCGCCGCCAAGAACGACGTTCCCCCGGCCGAGCTCGGAACGTATCTGCACGTCGTGGCGCCCTCCGTCGTCCGGCGCGGAGAGCCGGTGGACCTGCGGCTCCGGGTCGTTACCCAGGCGGGGTTGCCGGACTACGACTTCGAGGGCGCGTTCCGGATCTCCACGTCGAGCGACGATGTGGAGTTCCCCAAGCCGATGTCGGTGGAGCCGCAGAAGGAAGGCTCCTACGTCATGCGCGGCATCAAGTTCCTGACTCCCGGCGTGCAGTTCGTCCGGGGCTCGGTGCCGGAAGATACGGTGCAGGCGCTCGCGAATCCGATCAACGTCGTGGATGATCCCGAGTGGCACGTCTACTGGGGCGACCTGAACGGGCACTCCGATCTCAGTAGCGGCTCGCGTCCGCCGGGCGTGCACTTCTGGTACGCCAAGGCCGTGGCGCTGCTCGACTTCGCCGCGCTCACGGACCACGACGCGTGGACGCCCGAGAGTCGCGCGCTGGACGAGGCGACGTTCCTCGACGTCGCCGAGGTCGCGGAGGATCAGCACGAGCCCGGAGTGTTCGTGCCGTTCGTCGGCCTCGAGTGGACGTCACGCGAGTACGGTAGCCGTCTCGTGTACTGGCCCGATCAGCCGACGTCGCTTCCGTCCGTGGCGTCCGGCGTCGACACGCCCGAGAAGCTGCGGGCGGCGTTGCCGGAGGGCGCGGTGATCGCGATCGCGCACCCGTCCGGCTCCGAGGTCGCGGCGTCCATGGATCCGGCGTCGATCGGCCGCGGGCAGGAGGACCTGATCGAGATCTACTCGGCACGCGGCATCTTCGAGACCGCGGCGAGCCACCGTCCGTCGTCGCGCGAGACTCCCGGCACGTCGGTGCGCGATCTCCTGCTGCTCGGGTTCGACGGCGGGTTCATCGCCACCGGCGACGGCGAGCTGTCCGCTCCCGCCAACCCGCGACCGTTCGCGTACGCGGATCATCCGTACCCCGGCGGTCTCACGGCCGTGCTCGCGAAGGAGCTCACGCGACCCGCGATTCTCGACGCGCTGCGCGCGGGCCGCTGCTACGCGACGACGGGCGAGCGCTACCTGCTCGAGTTCTCGGTGGACGGAACGGTCATGGGCGCCAAGCTGCGCGTGAAGAAGGGACACGAAGCGGAAGTCTACGGATCGCTCGGTTCCACCACGAACTGGGTCCGGGTCGAGATCGTGGGGCCGAAGGGCACGCTCGCCGTGCTCACCCCGGATCCCGGGCAGGCGGACGTCGTGGAGATCACGGCGAAGACTCCGCCGGTGCAGGAGCCGACCTGGGTCTATCTCCGGGGCATCGACGAGCGCGGCGGGATGGCGTGGTCGTCCCCGATCCGACTCGTGCCGGAGTAGGCGTGTCGCGCCGCGTCCTCGTCGTCGCCCTCGATGGCACGACCTTCGATCTGATCGGCCCCTGGCTGGACGACGGATCGATGCCGAACCTCGCGCGCCTGCGCGAGGAGGGGACGCACGGTCCGCTGCGCTCGATCGTGCCGCCGGTCACCGCACCCGCGTGGTGCTCGTTCATGACCGGAAAGAATCCCGGCAAGCACGGCGTGTACGAGTTCTTCCTGCGCGAGCCCGGCAGCTTCGACGAGATTCCCGTGAGCGCGAAGGTCCGTCGCGGGCGGACCGTGTGGGAGCTGCTCGGGGATTCCGGGAAGCGCGTGCTGGTCGTCAACGTTCCGGTGACGTATCCGCCGGCCCCGGTGAACGGCTCGCTGATCGGCGACTTCCTGACACCGATGGGCGAGCGCGACTTCACGTTCCCGCGCGGCCTCCTGAAGGAGGTCGAGGAGGCGACCGGCCCGTACGAGCTGTACCACGTGGAGGTGTACCGCAGGGGCAAGGGCCACGTGGTTCTGGATGAGCTGGATCGCGTGCTGGAGGCGAACCGACGCGCGAATCGCTGGCTCATCGAGAACAAGCCGTTCGACTTCGCGATGTTCCACGTGTGGGGCACGGACCGGTTCGGCCACGAGCTGTGGCACGTGCTCGATCCGTCGCACCCGATGCACGATCCCGCCGAGGCGCTGCTCCTGCGCGATCGCTGTCTCGCGTACTGGCGCCGGGTGGACGAGGTCGTGGGGGAGTGGTTCGCGGCGGCCGGCCCCGACACGACGCGCTTCGTGATCTCGGATCACGGGTTCGGCCCGATCCACCGGTTTCTCGTCATCAACGCGTGGCTTCTGCAGAAGGGCTGGATCCGCCTGCGCCCCACCGTGACGAGCTTCGTGCGGCGCTCGCTGTTCGAGCTCGGCCTGTCGCCGGCCACCGGGTACCGGATGGCGATGCGACTCGGGTTCGCGCGGTTGCGGCTCGCGAGCGGCGTGGGGACGCGCAAGCGACTCATCGAGCGCGTCAACCGCGTGTTCCTCTCGCTGCACGACGTGGACTGGTCGCGGACGCGCGCGTA
>JAGQIB010000046.1:0-24068 GCA_020431545.1 Gemmatimonadota bacterium | reverse complement strand
TGCGTGGACCCGGCGGACGCGGAGGCGGTCCTGGACGACCTCGAGTCCGATCTGCGCGCGCTCAAGGATCCCGAGACCGGCGCGCCGCTGATCGGCGACGTGTGGCGCAAGGAGGAGCTGTACCGCGGTCCGTACCTCGATCGGGCCCCGGACCTCACGTTCCTGCCGCGGGACATGCGCAACAAGTGCCTGGGCACGATGGACTTCACGTCGCACCGGTTCGTGGAGCCGGTGTACGGGAACTCCGGCGACCACCGGATGAACGGGATCTTCTTTGCCGCAGGCCCCGGAATCCGGGCCGGCGCCCGGGTGGAGGACGCGAACCTGATCGACGTGGCGCCCACGATCCTCCACCATCTCGGGGAGGGAGTTCCGGCCGACTTCGACGGTCGTGTGCTGGAAGCCGCGCTCACGGCCGAGGAGCGAGGCGCGAATCCCGTGCGCTCGGCGCCCGCGGCGGACCCGGAGGCGGAGAGCGACGCCGCCGACTACGGGCTGACGGAGGACGAGATGAAGGAGATTCGGGATCGTCTGAAGGGGATCGGCTACCTTGGCTGAGATACCGGCTCCCGGCATCGGCCGTCGCATCAGCGTGGTGCTTCCCGCGTACAACGAACAGGACAACATCGAGCGTCAGGTCGTCTCGGTGGATGACGTCCTGCGCGAGATGCGGTTCGACGACTACGAAGTCGTCGTCGTGGACGACGGCAGCAAGGATCGCACGCGTGCGGTGTGCGAGGAGCTGCAATCCCGCGTGCCGAAGCTCCGCCTGCTGGTGCACGAGGTGAACCAGGGCTACGCGAAGGCGCTCCGTACGGGATTCACGAGCGCCGCGATGCCGCTCGTGTTCTACACCGATGCGGACAACCAGTTCGACGTGCACGAGCTCAAGAATCTGCTCGCGGCGATCGACGACTACGACATCGTGTGCGGTTTCCGCATCTACCGGTTCGATCCGTTCAGTCGTCTCGTGCTCTCCTGGGGCTACAACCTGATCGTGCGCGTGCTGTTCCGCATCCGCGTACGCGACGTGGACTGCGCGTTCAAGCTGTTCCGCCGCGAGGTCTTCGATCGCATCCAGATCGAGTCCAAGAAGTTCTTCGTGGACACCGAGATCCTCGCGAAGGCGTCCAAGATCGGCCTCAAGATGACGGAGATCGGGGTGCGCCACTACCCGCGCACGGCGGGTGAGTCCACGGTGCGGCCGAGCCACGTGATCAGCACGCTGTCCGAGATCGCGAGCATGTGGACCGACATCTACGTCCGGGGAAAGGTGTGAGCCGAGCGTTCGGTCTCGTCCTCCTCCTCTCGGGGCTCCTCAAGGTCGCCCTGGCGTTGCACTTCGCGGACCTGGCCCCGCGCTACGACGAGGTCGAGTTCCTCGATCTCGGTCGCCGGATGGCGGAAGGCGCGGCGCCGCATCCGTTCCGGGCGCCGGGATATCAGGCGTTCGTGTCGATCGGGCTGCGCGTCGCGAACGGCGATCCGGCTGGAGTACGCGTGCTCCAGGCGTTGCTCTCGACGCTGACGTGCTTTCTCGCGTACCGAACGGCTCGGCGCCTGTTCGGCGAGCGGGCGGCTCTTGCCGCCGGCAGCTTTCTCGCGTTCTATCCGTCGCTCGTGGCGTACTCGCACCTGCTGTGGGCCGAGACCCTGTTCCTGACGTTCTCGGTCGGGGCGTTCGACCGACTGCTGGCCGCGGACCAGCGATCCTGTCCGAAGACGGCGGCGTTCGCGGGACTGTTGCTCGGAGTGGGGGCACTCGTGCGTTCCATGGCGTTGCCGCTCGCCGCCGCGACGATCGTGTGGTGGGCGCTCCGGGACTCCCGCCGTCTCGCTCTCGGTCTCGCCTTCGCGGCCGGGGTCGCGTTGCCCGTGCTGCCGTGGTCGATGTGGGCGAGCGCGCAGGCCGGTCGACCCGTGCTCGTCGACACGAACGGCGGCTACAATCTGTTCAGCGGCAACAACGAGTGGATTCCCCCGGGCCTCCCCGGCATCTGGTCGCTCGGACTCGCCCTCCAGAACGGAACGGAGGAGGCGCGCGCGTCGTGGCTGGCGACGCAGCGCGGCATCCAGCCGCGGGCGGCGTTGCTGCGCCCCGAGGGCGAATGGCGGTTCGACGTCGCGGCGCGCCTGCGCGACGCCGGTATCGACGACGCAAGCTCCGTCGCCGCGGAGGACTGGTATTCGAGTCGCGCGCGAGAAGAGATCGCGCGCGATCCCTTGGGCGCGCTGGGGCGGGTTCCGCTGAAGCTCGCGTCCTGGTGGGCGCCGGACTTCTTCCTCCCGCGGCACCTGCTGCGGGACTGGTACGGGCCCGTGGCGCCGACCGCGGCGGTCCTGCTGGTGATCGGGACCTGGCTCGCGGCGGCGGTGCCGCTGCTGCTCGGGCCGGCGTCGCTGGTCTCGCTGCCCGGCTCGCGCTTCCGCGCGCTCTCGTTCACGTGGCTCGTGGCGGCCGCCGTGCTGCACGTCGTGTCGTTCGGCGTGTCGCGAATGCACCTCCCGTACGTGCCGTTGCTCGTGACGGCGGTGTTCGCGTACCGTTTCGACCGGGACGACGTCTTGTCCGCTGCGCGCTGGTGGCGCAAGGGCGGTCCGGCGTTCGCCCTCGCGATCGCGGCGTGGATCATCTCGGCGCCCGCAGTGGCCGGCGTGTACGTGTGTCCGGGACCGCGACACGTCGGGGCGGCGCGCTGGCTCGGTGCGGTGGGTGAGACGCCGCTGCCGGCGTCGCGGCACGCGGCGTGGATGCGCGCGGAGGTCGTGGCGGCGGCGGGGGATCCGGCGGCGGCGAATCGACTGCTCCGCGACTCGCGGCATGCGGACGACGCGTGGTCGCTCGTGCTCCGCGCGACGTTCGTGACCGATGCGGAAGAACGTCGCGCCTTGATGTCCCGGGCCGTGGCCGCGGACCCCCGACTGGGGATCTGGATTCCGCGCATGATCGGAGAGACGCCGTGATCGGTTCGCGCGCGCGCTGGCTCGGGATCGTCCTCGTGGCCGCGGCGTTCTTCGCGCCCGAGCTGTTCGGCGGACGCGTGGCGATGACGTCGACGCTCGCGCGCTGGCGGCCGTGGTCTCAGATCGCGAGTCCGGCCGAGCAAGCGGCGCCTTCGCACAATCCGGACTGCGCCACGTCGTACTACCCACGCCGGCACGTGATGCACGAGGCGTGGAAGGAACGTCGACTGCCGACCTGGAATCCGGATTCGTTCTGCGGCACGCCGTTCCTCGCCGATCCGCAGGCCGAGGTGCTCTACCCGCCGAACGTCGGGCTCGCGTTCCTCGACCCGCGCACGCAGCTCGGGTGGTTCCTGTTCCTGCACGTGACCTGGGCGGGTCTCGGGCTCGCCGCGGTTCTTCGGCGCAGCGGCGTCTCCCCGGGCGTCGCCGTCCTCGCGGGGGCGACGTTCGCGCTGAACGGTTGGTTCGCGAAGCACTTCGGGCAGCCGCCGTTCCTGGCCGCGGCCTCCTGGCTCCCGTGGATCGTGCTCGCAGCGGTGCGTGCGCGCGATCTGCCCACGCCGCGAAGAGCCGCGGTGCTCGGCCTCACGGTCGCGGTCGCGTTCCTCGCGGGGCAGCCCCAGATCACGCTGCAGGCCGCGTACGCCGCGACGTTCCTCGCGCTCGCCGGCGCGCTCGCCGTTCCGGGCCCCGGCCGCCCGGTCCGGTGGACCGCCCGGCTCGCGGCCGTCGCGTTCGCCGCGGGAATCGCGTTGCTGCTCGTGGCGCCGCAGCTCCTGCCCACGCTCGACCTCGCCTCACGCTCGGCGCGCGCGGTCCTTCCGTACGAGACCGTCATCTCCGGCGCCTTCCACCCGGTGGACTCGATCCGGTTCGTGGTTCCCGAGTTCTTCGGCAGCCCGCTCACGCACGACGAGTGGGCGCCGCTCTTCCCGCGCGGCGACGGCTTCTACCTGCGGACGCAGATCAACTCCCTGTTCGCGTCCGCCCCCGTGTTCGTGTTCGCGCTGATCGGGATGCTCGGCGCGAAGACGCGACGACGCGCCTGGCCGTTCACCGTGCTGTTCGTGCTCGCGGTGCTCGTGGCGTTCGGCACGCCGCTCGCGCAGATCGCGTACTGGCTGCCGGGGTTCCGGTTCTCGCGCATGGACCGACTCGGAACGTTGATCGTGTTCGCGCAGTTCGTGCCGGCGGCGCTCGCCGCGGGGCGACTGGCGGAGCCGGGTGGGTCGAAGCGGCGCGTTCTCGGCGTGTCGATCGTGGGGATCGCGGTCGCCGGAGCGCTGATCACGGCCGGGCTCGGCCGCGGTCTGCCGGCGGCGCTCGGCGCCGACGTCTCCGCGTTGCCGGGCGGATTGCTGCCCGCGGAAACCGCGGCCCGCGTGGTCGTCCGGACGTGGACGGCCGCCGCGTTCGTGGCGGGTGCGGGGTTCCTGCTCGTGCTGCCCGCGAGTCGGTGGCTGCCGCTGACCCCATTCGTGCTCGGACTGGTTCAGCTCGCGATGTTCGCGAGCCCCTACCGCGGCGACCGTCCGCGCGACGCGGTGTTCCCGCCCGACGCGCCGGGCATCCGTCAGCTCGCCGACACCTTGAGCCGGACCGAGGAGCCGGGAGTCGGCGGCGCGCGCTTCGTGCGGTTCGGGCGCGACCAACCCGTGCGTCCGTACGCGCTCTCGAGCGTGCTGCCGCCGTCCACGAACGTGCCCTACGGCGTGCCCGATCTGCAGGGCTACAACGCGCTCTGCGATCGCCGCCTCGGCGACGCGCTCGAGCTCGCGACCGGCGAGAACCTGTTCTCGCACGGGATCTGGGCCGGCCGACGTCTCGTGGCGCCGACCCGCTCTACGTCGCTCGAGCACCCGCTGCTCGACGCGCTGTCGGTCGGTGCGGCGGCGGGCGTGGGCGGGCTCACGGCGAGCGGCTGGGCGGCCATCGAGTCCGATGGATTCCGTGTGTGGCGCAACCGGCAGGCGTTGCCGCGCATCCGGTTGACGTCGGCCGGGCGCGGGGTGTCGCCGGGCGAGATGGAACGTCGGCTGCGCTCGGGCGATCTCGCGCCGTGGCGGGAGGTGCTGTGGGTCGGCGCCGGTCAGCACGGCAGCGAGAGCGCGCGGGCGCCGGGCACGGTCCGCCTGCTGCGTGACGATCCCGAGCACGTCGTGGTGCAGGCGACGTTGCACCAGGACGGTGTGCTGGTCGTCGCCGACACGAACGCGCCGGGGTGGACCGCGTGGGTCGACGGACGGGAGGCGGAGATCCTTCCGGCCTGGGGGCTGGTGCGTGCCGTGACGCTCGGGGTCGGGGAGCACGTCGTGGAGATGCGGTACTCCCCGCCGGGCTTCCGGCTCGGGTTGGGCCTGGCCGCCCTGGGGACCCTGCTGCTGATCGGCGCGTTCGTCACGCGTCGGGCCGGCACGCTCGGATCCTTCGAAACGGATGGCCCCGGTGATTGAAATGGTCGGCCCGGAGTTGCTACGCTCGCGAGGTGTCAGGAACGCCGAGACCAGGACCACCAGGGGGCGGATGTCATGACCAGAACGCGACTTTCGATGGGCGCCGGGACACTCGTGCTGGCGATCGCGATGTTCGGACTCGGGACCGTGCCGGCTTTCGGTCTCGACTACGGCTACTCGATCAGCGCGAGCTCCACCGATCCGCACGTGAACATGGCGGACATCCCGGCCGGCCTCCCGGCGTCCCTGTATCTGTGGCTCGATTGCACGACCTTCGACGGCATGTCCGCGATGGAGATGGGCGTAGAGGTCACGGGACTCCTGCTCCTGTCGTTCACGCCGATGAACGGGGTGCTGAATGCGGGAACGGCCGGGTCGCCCCTGCTCGCGGTCGGTGGCTGTCCGAGTGGACCTTTCCTTCTCGGATCGTTCGGGGTGCTGAATCTCGGCAGCGGCGGGCAGTTGTGCCTCGGTCCGTCGGCGGCGAACAACTGGTTCGTCACGGTCGACTGCGACCCGGTCAGTCCGCAGGTCCACGACAGTGGGGTCGTCGGCTTCAGCACGCCGGGGGGTACGTTCTGCGACGTCTTCGGCTGTTTCCCCGACTACGTGGATCCGCAGAGCTGGTCGACGGTCAAGGGTCTCTACCGGTAGGAAAGCAGGTCCGGGCGTGCGCGCGACTGCTGCGCGTTGCGCGACCGGAACGGAGGGCGGCAGCCATGACGAGAACGCGACACTCGGTGGGCGCGTCGACGCTCGTGCTGGCGATCGCGACGTTCGGACTCGCGGTGGTCCCGGCCTTCGGTGCGACGTTCTACGAGTACTCGATCAGCGCGAGCTCCGCGGATCCGAGAGAGAACACCGGCGACCTCCCGGTCGGCGTCCCCGGCGCCGTCTATCTTTGGCTCGAATGCACGTCCATCGATGGCATGTCCGCGCTGGAGATGGGAGTCGAGGTCACCGGTCTCCTGCTTCTCTCGTTCACGCCGCTCAACGGCGTGCTGAATGCGGGGACCGCCGAGTCGCCCCTGCTCGCGGTCGGTGGCTGTCCGTACGGACCGTTCCTCCTCGGCGCGATCGGCGTGTTGAATCTCGGCAGCGGGGGGCAGGTGTGCCTCGGCCCGTCGCCGGCGAACGACTGGTTCGTCACGGTCGACTGCGACCCGATCGACCCGCAGGTCCACGAATGCGGAGTCCGGGGCTTTTCCACGCCGGGGGGATTCTACTGCGACAACGCCAACTGTCCTCCGGGTTCGGTGGACTCGCGTCACTGGTCCGCGGTCAAGGTCCTCTACCGCTAGCATGAAGAAGCGGAACCCTCACGTCCGCCCTCAAGGCGCTCCATCACTGACAGACCTCCCCCTGGGCCCCGATCCCCCGCCCCTCGCCCGCACTCCCCCCGGGCCTTCCGGGAACCTTGTCCCCTCGCGAGCGGTCCTCTACCATCGAGGGCCGCCCGTTCTCCGTCCGGACGGGAGGCCACCCGCCCCCTCGATGAGGTCCCCTTGCTCCGTCGCCTGCTGCTGTCGATCGGCCTGACCGCCGCCGCGCTGGCGGGATGCGCCCCCGAGCCGCCGCCTTCGGCCCCGACACCCGGCCCCGTGTTCGTGCTCGGCTTCGACGGCCTCGCCCCGGACGTGCTCGAGGGCTTCGAGAACGAAGGAATCCTCCCGGCGTTCGCGAAGCTGAGGGAGGAGGGGGCCACCGGTCGGGTCCGCAGCACGATCCCGATGATCTCGCCGCCGGCCTGGGCCACCGTGTCCACGGGCGTCTCGCCGGTGGGCCACGGCATCTGGAGCTTCTGGGTGCCGGAGGGCGGCAACCCGCGCGGACGGTTCGTGGATGCGACGGCCCGCCTCGCTCCGGCGATCTGGCAGGACCTCTCCGCGCGCGGCCGCACCGTAGGGGTGATCAACGTTCCGATCACCTGTCCGCCGGATTCCGTGAACGGGTTCATGATTGCGGGCTTCCCGTATCCCGAGAATGCGCCGCTCACGTGGCCGCCGACACTCGAGCGCGAGATCGTGGCCGAGGGCTACGAGCGCGACGCGTGGCTCGGTCCGCCCGCGGCCGGCGAGGAGCTCGAGTGGCTCCATCGCATGCGCGCGATCGGCGACGCCCGCCGACGGATCGGGCTGCAGCGGCTGTTCGACGCGAAGCCGGACTTCTCGTTCATCGTGTTCACCACGCCGGATCGCATACAGCACCATCTCTGGAAGTTCACGGACCCCGAGCACCCGTACTACCGCCCCGATGCGCCGGACGAGCTGAAGAACTCGGTGCGCGACATCTACGTGTGGTGCGACGACATCCTCGCCGAGGTGCGGAGCAAGCTCCCGCGCGACGCGACGCTGATCGTCGTGTCCGACCACGGCTTCGGACCCGCGTACGCCGGTCTCTCCAAGGCGACCGTGCTCGCCGGGTTCGGGGGCGCGGGGGAGGGAGACGTTGCCGAGAGCCGCAACCTGTTCGGGGGCGACTTCTGGCTCGGTGACGTGGACGACGCCACGCGCGCCGAGTTCCGTCGCCGACTGGCGGATCTCACCGATCCGTCGGGACGGTCCGTGGTGAAGGAGGTGCACGACACGCGCGAGACGGAGTCCGCCGGCTACGGCCTCGAGCTCGGACCGGACCTCGTGGCGGAGGAGGCGGACGGCTACCTGTTCGTGCCCGGCGCTCCGAGCGCTCCGCTCGTGGGTGGCCTCGCGCCCGGCGCGTTCTCCGGCTGGCATCGTCGCCTCGGGTACTTCGCGGCGGTGGGGCACCCGGTGGACCCCGGCGTCGCCGTTCGCGATCTCGACCTCATGGACGTGCCGGCCATGGCGATGCACCTGCTCGGGGAGATCATCCCGCGGCGATACACGCACAACATCCCGCGCCGGGTGTTCCCGCTCACGTACTTCGTGGAGCGCCCGATGGTGTTCGACGGCGCGCCGGACGGCGAGTTGTTGCGTCCGGGCGAGCGCCCGCCCGCGGCGGACAACGCCGAGCTCCAGGAGCAGCTCCAATCGCTCGGCTATCTGAAATGACGAAGAAGCGCGACGACCGAGCGAAGAAGCCCGCCGCCACCTATCCCGCCCGCGAGCCCTGGACGCCGGTCGAGCGGACGTTCCTCGCGGTGGCGCTGTTCGTGGCGCTCGTGCTCCGTCTCTGGCACTGGCACGCGATGGCGCCGCACCCGTGGTTCGACTTCCTCGGCCTCGACGCCAAGTACTACGACGAATGGGCGCAACGCCTCCTGCGCGACGGCTGGCAGGGCAAGACCCCGTACTTCATGGGGCCGCTGTATCCGCACCTGCTCTCGATCGTGTATTCGATCTTCGGCCGCTCGCTGGATGCGGTGCGCGTGATCCAGGTCGTGATGTCGACGGGCACGGTGGCGCTGATCCATCTGCTCGGTCGCCAGTACGGCGGTCGCAAGCTCGCGATGATCTGTTCGGGGGCGGCGGCCCTGTACGCGCCGTTCATCTACTACTCCGTCTCGATCCTGTACCCCACGCTCACGATCTTCCTCGCGACCGCGATCCTGCTGCTGCTGCACGAGGCCGCCCGTCGACGTGCCCTCGCGTGGACGGCAGCGGCCGGTCTGCTGCTGGGCGTCTACGCACTCGGTCGCGGCAACATCCTGCTGTTCGCGCCCGCCGCCTTCTTCTGGCTGATCTCCGCGTGGGGGGATCCGTTCGCGCCGAGTCGACGTCGCTGGCGCGCGGGGCTTCCGGCCGGTATCGCCCTCGCGGCGGCGACCGTCGTCGCGATCCTGCCGGCCACGATCCACAACGCGCGCACCGGCGACTTCGCGTTCCTCACCACCAACGGCGGCCTGAACTTCTACATCGGCAACGGACCCATGGCGACCGGCGGCCACCAGACGCCGGAGCTGTACCTCGATCGCGCCGACGGGAGCGTGGAGACCGTGGTCGCGGATCTCCAGAAGGACGTGGAGTGTCGGACCGAGGCCGAGTACGCGGTGGGGCATCCGCTCTCCTACACCGAGGTGTCGTCGTTCTGGTTCCGGGAGACGATGCGCTGGATCCGGAAGGACCCCGGCCATTTCGTCTCGCTGCTCGTGATGAAGACCGTGCACTTCTGGAGCACGTACGAGATTCCGCAGATCGAGCATTTCGGCTACTTCCGGCGGTACTCGCCGCCGATCGCGGGACCGATTCTCGGCTTCGGCGTGGTCGGACCGCTCGCGCTCGTGGGCCTGTTCTTCTCGCTGCGGCGCCCGGGCCGGTTCGCGCTGCCGATCCTGTTCGTGCTGTTCTACTCCGCGTCGATCGTTCTGTTCTTCGTGCTCGCGCGCTACCGGCTGCCGGTGCTGCCCGGACTGATCCTGCTCGCGGGGCAGGCGGCGATCGAGATCGTGGACGCCCTCCGTGCGCGACGCCCGCTGCCGGCGGCGGCGATGATCGCCGGGGCCGTGGTGCTCGGCGTCGCGATGCGGGCGAATCCCTACGGCGTGGACGAGAGCAAGGGCATCGCGCAGATCCTGTACCGGCAGGGAATCGTGGCCGACGCCCTGGGAGATCCCCGCGAGGCGATCGGCCACTACCGGGACGCGCTCGCCTTGAAACCGGAGTACGACAAGGCGCACCTCAATCTCGGCGTGGACCTCGCGCGCGTGGGAGATCTGGAGGGCGCGGAACGACATCTGCGGACCGCGGCGGAGATCGATCCGCAGTATTCGCGCGCGCCCTACAACCTCGGGTTGATCCTGGAGCAGCAGGGGCGGTGGGACGACGCCCGAGCGGCGTACGCGCGCGCGGTGGAGATCGAGCCACGCTATCTGATCGCCCGGGTGGCGCTCGCCGATCTCGCGATCCAGCAGAACGATCTCGGCGTCGCGGCGGAGCAGGTGCGCGCCGTGCTCGACTACGACGACCGGTGGGAGACCGCGCAGCACGACGTCGCGCGCACGCGCGCGGCGAAGATCGCGGCGTTCCTGGATGGACGGGCTGCCTTGGCGGACACCGGTGCTGGCGACTGCTTCGTGGCGAGCGAGACGTTCCGGCGCGCGGAGGTCGCGCGCCTGCGCGACGACGTCGACGGTGCGCTCGGTCTGCTGCGCACGTACTTCGAGAACGGTGGTGCGTGTGCGGAGGCCTACCGGTCGCTCGGCGAGATCCTCCTGCTGCAGTCCCGGGATCTCGCGGCCGCGGCCGACGCGTTCCAGCGTGCCGTGACCGCGGACGGCACGCTTCCGGGTGCGCGCCTCGGCCTCGGTCTCGTCGCCGCCATGTCGGGTCGGGCGGACGACGCCGTGCGGTGGCTGTCCGAGGAGGCGCGGCTCGATCCGAAATCGCCGTCGCCGTGCCTCGAGCTCGGTCTCGTGTACGAGCGGTTGCTGGACGATCCCGATCGGGCCGAGGTCTGGTTCGCGCGCTACCGCGAACGCGGCGGAGATCCGGAACTGCTGCGCGGCCGTCGCGCCTACGCGGCCGCCCGCCGGCCGGACGCATCGTGAGGATTCGACTCGCGTGGCTCGCGGTCCTCGCGGTCGTCGGCGCGATCGGGGGATGCGGAGGCGATCCGCAATCCGCGCGCGGATCGCATCGTGCGCCGGACGATCCTCCGCGGCTCGTGATCCTCGGCGTCGACGGTTTCGACTGGAACATCGTGGACCCGCTCGTGGCGGCCGGCCGCATGCCGGAGACGGAGAAGCTCCAGGCGGAGGGAACGCGCGCCGACCTGCTCACGCTGGTCCCGCTCGAGAAGTCCCCCGTCATCTGGACGTCGATCGCGACCGGCAAGCTCCCCGAGCAGCAGGGTCGGGGTTTTCTCATCGAATCCGGCCCCGACTCCGCCAAGGCGTACACGGCGTGGAACCGATCCACCCGGGCGTTCTGGAACGTTCTGTCGGACCTCGGCTGGAGCGTGTCCGTGCTCGGGTGGCTGGAGACCTGGCCGGCCGAGCGCGTGCACGGAACGATCGTCTCCGACTACGTGCAGTACGACGTCGCCGAGCGGGCGAAGCGCGCGCGCTTCCGTCACCGGACCTATCCGGAGGAGCTCTTCCCCGAGATCGAGCCTTTCGTGGTCTATCCCAAGGACGTGAGCGACGACGACCTCGCGCCGTTCCTCACCGGGACGGTCACCGAGGAGTCGCCCGACAACCTGCGATTCGGAATCGACGATCTCCGCTGGATCTGGTCGGGCGATCTCACGTTCACGGCGATCGCGGAGGATTTCCTCCAGCACCGCCGGGAGGACGTGATGGCGATCTACCTGCGCGGTCCCGACGCCGTCTGCCACAAGTTCTGGGGCGCGCGCGAGGACCTGGCCGCCGGCCGGGACAACCCGATGGCGCAGGTCTTCGGCGAGACGGTCGACCGGTACTTCGAGGCCACCGACACCTTGCTCGGGCGGATCCTCGACAAGATCGACCTCACGCGCACGACGCTGGTCCTGGTTTCCGACCACGGTTTCCGGGGAGGACGCCAGGCGCTCGACGGATCGCCGCGCCTCGGGGTCTGGATGCACCGCGAGCTCGGCACCGTCCTCGTGGCGGGGCCGGCCGCCGCCGGGTCGGGGCTCCGGGTCGAGGGGGCGCGGGTGATCGACGTCCTGCCCACGGTGCTTCACGTCCTCGGACTCCCCGTCGCGGAGGACTTCGACGGGGAGGTCGCGCGCTCGCTCCTCGGCGAGGAGGGTGGCCGCGATCGGGTCGTCCGTACCGTGCCGACGTTCGAGACCGGAGAGCCGCCGGAGGTCCCGCGCGACACCGAGTCGCCCGTGGACGAGCAGATTCGCGAGCGACTCGAGTCCCTCAGCTACATCGAGTAGGGCGCGCCGCCGCCTCGGTCGCTCCCGTAAAACGTTGAGACACAATCGTTTGTGTCGACGGCCGCTCTCCGGGGTCGCCTTGACACCCCCCGGGCCCCTTCGTATAGTGAGCCCCGCTTTTCACGCCATTTTGCGCGGTCTTGGCACCCGTCCCGACCTCCGAGGAGCGCAACCGCCCATGAATTCGAGATCGGTTTCGCGCCGAAGCCTCGGAGTCGCCGTCGGACTCGCGGCGCTGCTCCCGGGTTGCACGAGCGACAGTCCCGTCCCCATCTGCGAGAACTGCGAGAACTGGACGCAGATCACCACCGGGCTGGGCCGCTACCCGGCCACCCATCCGGTGATCGAGCAACTCATCGCGTTCAGCACGGTGGACAAGGCCGTCGGAGCCCCCGACGCCGACCGGCAGGGCGACGAGGATCTCTGGCTCACCTGGGCCGAGGGCGGATCGGCCGATGTGAATCCCGTATGGCAGATCACGGGAGACAGCGTCGGCAACGGCGGGAACTTCCTGCCTCGCTGGTCGCCTTCCGGGATGCAACTCGCGTTCATTCACATCGCGGACGACGGACGGTTCGAGATCTGGCGTGTCGCCGTCACGCCGCCCGCATCGCCGACGGACACGCCCGTGATCGGAACCCCCGAGTTCCTCGTGCGCAACGCTCGGGATCCGGCCTGGCTCTCCGAGACGCAGATGGTCTTCACGCGTGACGACAAGCTCTTCCTGCTCGACGTTCCGCTGTCCGGCACGCCGGCCACCGCGCCGCTGCAGATCTCCTTCGATCCGCCGATCTACGCGACGGCCGAGAGCTTCGTGGATCGCCAGCCCGACATCGCCCCCACGGACAGTGACGTCGGTGTGTTCAACACGCTCGGCCGACAGAACGTCGCCGATGTGTACGTCGAGGCGTTCGAGATCGACGACACGCCCGAGACGACCGCGGTGCTCGACGCCTTCCTGTACCTTCAGCAGCCGGATGCCTCCGCGTCCTATCCGCTGTTCGAAGGCTCGGACACCCTGCGCACTCCGTCGCTGCTGCAGTCGCTTCCGGTGGGCGACGGAGGGGATTTCGTCGTCGGAGCGCGTCTCGACAGTCGCTTCCTCGCCGACTCGACGCGCGAGACCTACTGCGATACCACGATCACGAAGATCGTGGAACTGCTGCCAGGAGACTCGGACACGGCCAGCGTGTACTTCGAGGTCGCCCGCGGCACGCTCTCGATCACTTCCGCCGTGGCGAACACCTCGTTCTCGTGGACGCGACAGGACTTCCGGGTGTCGAGCGACGAGTTCCCCCTCGCGACCACGATCCAGAACCCGGGCGAGGTGGTCCTGTACAACTGCCAGCTCTCGTATGCGGTCTCGGGCGGCATCCCGAATCCGAACGTCCTGGAGCCGTACCTGGTCACGGGCTCGGTGGACGGAATGGCCGACTTCAACACGCAGGTCTTCATCACGCCCGGCGATACCACTCATGTCGTTCTGTACGGACCGGAGCCGGGATCGACGCCGAGCCCGTCGATCCCGCGCGCTCGGGTCACGTACGTGGCCTCGGGGGCATCCCGCACGCGCGGTGAGCCGGGGTTGCCGGGGCGCGCCGAGGGAGACTTCTCCACGTTCTGGCGCATCGATTTCATGGGCACGGATCTGCCGGAGCTGAACGAGATCGTGGGCACGGATCGACAGGCACAGACCCCCGCGATCTCCTCGGAGTTCTCCGGCGGGGTTCGCTATCTCGCGTGGGTCGAAGAGAACGGTCTCGGCGGCTGGGAGCTCTGGGTCGAGAAGCTGGTCAACTGGCAACCGAGCGGCCGGGTTTCGATCCCGACCCCGGGTAGTTTCGACAACCTCAGCTGTTCTCGCAGCGTCTTTCACCCGCGCTGGCTCGTGGATTCTCAGCCGGGGAACCTGAGACTCGCCGTCACCATGACCGACTGCCCGGAGAACGTGTTTCCCGACCTGGACCCGGACGATGATCCCTGGTCCGTCGGCGCGCTCCGCATCTGGGTCGCCGAGATCGACCTGAACTGAGCCGACGAGGCCTGCCTCGACGGCTCCTGCTAATCGTCGCCGAAGCAACGACTTGGCGAACCGCGGCACCCCGGGGCACGCCGGGCGGTGACCGCGGCCACGGGGCGCGGGGTGGTCGTGCAAGTCGTTTCAAGTCAACAGGTTGGGCCGTCCGTTCGCGGGCGCCCGAGGCCCACCGGTTGGTTGACACCCTTGGGGTCTCTTGGTAAGGTAACTAGGCTTTTTGCCACCCTGTCCTGTAAGTGACGCTCTGATATGAAGTTACGGCGTTTCCGATCGACTCGCGGCCCTCGGATGGCCGCGCTTTTGGCGCTTTCCTGGGCCGTGGTGATGGCCGGGTGCGAACGGGACAAGTCCGCTCAGGTGGACCGGAACCGTCCGCCGGACACGTTCATCACGGAGGGCCCGGAATCCTCGGCGGATCCGCGTCGCCCCACCCAGGTCTTCTACCAGGTGCACCTGTACTGGCGCGGTGAAGACGTCGACGGCAGCGTGGCCGGTTTCCGGTTCGCGATCGACGACACCACCGATCCCAGCTCCTGGAGCTACACCACGAAGACCGACAGCGTCTTCCGCTTCTCGGCCGGCGAGGTCGGCGCGAAGGAGCACCTGTTCCTGATCCGCGCGGTCGACAACGAAGGCAAGCAGGACGCGTCGCCCGACACGGCACGCTTCGAGTCCTTCACCGTGGCGCCGCCCACCGTCGCCTACGACACGACGAAGATCGCGTACACGAACGCGGACGGGTCGTTCGTCGGCCTGTCGAGTCGGGACACCGTGCTCGTCAACAGCACGGTCACCCTGTTCTGGACCGGTTCGGATGCAGACGGAGAAGTCGTGGGGTGGGAGTCGATCTTCCGGAACCAGCTGATCGAGCACGACCGGAACGACACCACGCGGACGATCGGACCGCTTGCTTCCGGCGAGCACGAGCTCACCGTGCGGGCAGTGGACGACGCCGGAGCAAAGTCGACTTCGGGCGGATTGTTCGTGGTCGTCTCGAACTTCGATCCCAAGACGACGATCGACCCCGCCTCGATCCGCAGTCGTGTGGTCCGTCCCTGGCTGACGGGTCCGGACACGCTCCTGGAGATCCAGCACTTCCCGCCGGGAGGTCCGGTGCAGGACACGATTCCGTTCGGCGCGAGCCTCGCGTTCGACTGGGACAGCGAGGATCGCGACGGTCCGGTGGTGTCGTACACGTGGAGTCTCGGTTTCCTGTCGGGCGAGACCATGGGAGAGCACATCAACACGGACAGCCTCGTGGTGTGCGAGTTCCAGGGAGACGATCTCGTTTGCGACACCGTGAGCGTGCCGCTGGAGATGGACCAGCGCGCAAGGAATCCCCTGGTGGTGCGAGGCAAGGACATCTACAACCGATCGGAAGGCAATCCGATTCCGGTCAACCTGTTCTACAACCTGCCTCCGACGGTGGTGATCGCGGATTCGGTCAACTCGTTCCCCGCGGGTACGATTCGCGTCTGGTTCCAGGGAGACGATCGCGACAGCGACCCTCGGAACCTGCAGTACTCGTATCGCCTGGACGACAACAGCGAGGTCGGGCCGTTCGAGCTGGACGAGCCCGAAAGCAGCTTCGTTCAGTTCCAGATCTCTCCGGCCGAGTTCGGCGCCCACCGATTGATCGTGCGGGCGTTCGACCAGAGTCTCAGCGATCGTCCGTCGGTGCCGGATACGCTCGATTTCAGCGTATCGCCGTGAGGACGAACCTCGCGTGTGCCGGGGCCACGCCGTTTCAAGAAAGGGGGACGGCCGCATGAGCAAGCACAGATTCGCTCCCGCGCTCGTCCTGCTCGGGCTGGGTCTCATCTGGAGTGGCTGTGACACCCGTACGGGGACGCCGTTCCTGAACGAGCCGCCGAACACCCGCATCTCGGCGGGACCGCCGGAGGCGAGTGATACGTCGTTCAACGTGAACCTCTTCTGGTTCGGCTGGGACGACGACGGTTTCGTGGACTACTACGAGATCGCCTGGGAGAGCCCGGAAGAAGGCAACTGGATCGGCCCGATCTTCGCGAACGACAGCCTGTTCGCGGTCTCGGCCTCGGACAGCTGCTGTGTGGACCCGCTGCCGGAGTACGGCAACCCCGAGGAGGGCACGTTCGAGGAGTTCCACACGTTCTACGTGCGCTCCGTCGATGATCGCGGTCAGCGGGACGAGACCCCCGCGTATCGCAGTTTCAACGCGAAGACGATCGCCCCTTCGACGAGCATCGGCGAAGGCCCGCGGCCGAACGGCAACTGGGGTACGCGCGTTCGATTCGGGTGGACCGGCGAAGACGATGACGGATTCGTGCAGTCGTACAAGTATGCCCTCATGCACACGGACGACTACTTCGCCGACAATCCCGCCGAGACGAACGTCCAGATCCTCAAGGTGATCGCCTGGCTGGATACCCTGACCTACTACCCGCTCGGGGTCATCGGCGGGCAGCATATCTACGACACCGATTCGACCGTGTGGCGACCGACCGTCGCGGACACGGTGCAGTTCGAGTCGGTCCCCTCCACGATCGGCAACGAGAGCATCATCTTCGCCGTGCGCGCGATCGACAACGCGGGGGCGGAGGAGCAGGTTCTCAACCCCACGGACAACGTCCGGCTCTTCAACGTGAGCCGGTCGCTGGACGGGCCGAACATCACGATCGTGTCGAACATCGCGGGAACGTTCTCCTCGGCCGACCCGGTCGCGACGCGCGAGGTGTTCGCGGGACAGGGACTCCACTTCCGGTGGCGGGCCACGCCGAGCAGCACGAGCGATTCCCCGGTGGCGGGGTACTTCTACGCGGCGGACGATACGTCGAACTGGACACCCTTCTCCGAGAACTCGCTCGAGTTCCCGCCGCAGGTCGAGGGCGAGGATGAGATCTTCTGGTTCCCCGAGGTGGGCCTGCACACGTTCTTCGTGCGCGCGATCGATTTCGCCGGGTTCACGCGGGCCCTGGCGGCAAGGATCCGCGTGTTCAGCGGTCCGCGCTTCGCGCCCGAGGGGGCCAACTTCGTTCTCGTCGTTCTCGATACTCCGGAGGACGACGATATCGAGCGCGAGATGGGCTTCCCCCAGTACTACGGCGAGCAGATCGAAGAGACGTTCGTCCGCTACTGGTTCGAGGGTTACAACGTGCAGACGGTCTATCACACGAACGGAAGCGTGGAGCCCCAGCTTTCCGTGATGGACTATGCGTCGAGCACGTTCTGGTTCCACACCAGCGATACGTCCACCGGCGACAGCGTCCTTCTCGACTACCACGAGATCGGTCCGAATCCGCTCCCATCGTATGTGGCCAGTGGAGGCAATCTGTTCCTCTGTGGCGTGAACATCCTCGAGGCGGCTCGATACTTCGAGAAGACGGACGGCGAGCGCGACTATGTCCTGAACTCGCCGATCTCGTTCCAGCTGACTCTGAACGACACGACCTACGTACCGCACTGGATGGCCACGTCGTTCGGCATCGCCCAGATCGAGCGGCCCGTGGGCAACACGTTCTCGTCGCCCGAGGATCGACTCCGGGTTGCCCACTCGCTGATCACGGGAGGGTCCAATCCCTATCCGGATCTCGAGTTCGACCCGCTCTCGATCGCCAACGGGCCCACGCTCCGAGGGTTCGGCTACTACGACGATGGGATCGTCGTGCTCGACACCGGGGATCCGCTTCGGAACGCCGAGCCGATCTACACGCGAGACGATACCGGGTCCGCGATCGGAATCCGTCGGCTCAGCCCGGATGGCCCGGGGATCAACGGAAACGTCGTGTATCTCGGTTTCCATCCGTACTTCGTCTACCGCCCGCAGTTCCGGGATCTGATCCGTGCCGTGATGGCGGATTTCGGCGAGTTCCCCCAGCCCGGTTCGCGCACGGAAGCCCTCGGAGGCACTGCTCGATGACCCCTGGTGCTCGATTCGACGACCGGCGGGCGACGCACGGCCTGGCGGGCCTTCTCGCCGCCCTCGCCTTCCTGGTCGGGCTCGGCTCGCCCGTTGCCGCGCAGAACATCGCGCTCCCGACCCCGGAGTTCACCGTCGAGCTTGGCAGTCGCCTCGCGGCGCTGACGTGGCCGGAGATTCCGACCACCGAGGGTCGTACGGTGACCGGGGTCACGTTCAATGCACCGGGCGGGTGGGACCAGGTAAACAGCTCCACGGTCGAGCTGTTCGGGGACTACATCCTCGATTGCGACTACCGACTGCGAATCTCCAAGATTCCCCGGCAACCGGGGTTCAACCGGCGGGTGGAGCTCGTCTGCCAGATCTTCGAGAACGTGAGCGGCGTCGGGGCGGCGCGTGCGTCGGACACGCTGGTATGTACCCAGGCGAACGTGACCTACGCACTCGATCCCGCACTGGGCGGAAATCTCGCGATCCGGCTCGGGAGCACGCTCCTGCAGGCTCCGAACGATCTCGGTGACATTCCGGTATCGGTCACGGGGTTGAACACGTCGAACTCGGACACCACCGGCTACTTCTGCGCGCCGATCAACTCCGTCGCGAACCCGAGTTCTTCGGACACCCTGTTCGTGTTCGTCGCGGGCCCCGTCGACGTGGACGCGATTCCCATTCCCGTCCCGTTGTCGATCCCTCAGGATACGCTCGCGATCACCGGCCCGAACCAGACGTTCCCGATCATGAACGGCATGTCGGTGACGTTCGGAGCGGGCGGCGCGACGCCGGCCGATACCACGAAGTGGCTCGCCCACTACGTGTTCGATCCCCAGGGAACGATCGTCGCGAACCTGGAGTCGATGGAAGGCTATCGGGTCTGGCGTGCCCAGGCGCCGCGAGACCCGACTCTGGGCTTGGGGCCGCTCGAGCTGCTCGGAGAGATCCGGCAGTGCGAATCGAAGTTCCAGTTCTTCCTGCTCGACGAGAATGCCGCCGACGCCACCGCGCTCGAGCTGACGTACGACCCGACGGGGCGCGCGTTCCGCCTGGAAGATCGGAGCGTCCACGACGACTTCCCGTACGAGTACGGACTGTCGACCTTCGACCGGGGGTTCCTCGGAGGCACGCAGACTCGAACGTACGAGAGTACGATCGCTCGTTCCGGCAAGCTGTATCCGGCCGCGACCGCCCGCCGAGTCTCCGAAGAAGTGTACGTCGTGCCGAACCCGTACAAGGAGTCGGCGGACTGGGAGGAAGGCACTCGCAAGGTCGTGTTCGCGAACCTGCCGGGCACTTGCACGATTCGGATCTTCACCGCGTCGGCGGATCTCGTCGCGACGCTGGAGCACGGCCCCGGAGTGCCCGCCAGCACGTCGCCGACCTCGCGCGCGTGGGATCTCAGGACGGATGCCGGCCGCACGGTGGCTTCAGGCATCTACATCTTCCAGGTGGAGGGGATTTCCGAGTCCTACCGCCAAGTGGGGAAACTCGTCGTCGCACACTGATCCGATGCGCCGGCATGTCCGGAGGGCGCTCGAGTCGCCCGATCGGATCCTCGAACAACCGGGGGAAGGAGCGAAAGCTCTTTCCCCTTTCGTTCGTCGCCTCACGAAACGTGGAACGGAGTGAAGCCCAATGGCCAGGTACAAGATCGCGTGGTTGCCCGGTGATGGAGTCGGCGTAGACGTGATGGAGGCCGCCCGAGGCGTGCTGGACGCCGTCGGCTTCGAGGCGGAGTACGTCCACGGGGACATCGGCTGGGAGTTCTGGAAGACGGAAGGAAACCCGCTGCCCGATCGCACGCTCGACGTGTTGAGGAGCACCGACGCGGCGCTGTTCGGCGCGATCACGAGCCTGCCCAAGGAGGAGGCGGAGGCGGAGCTCGTGCCTGCCTTGAAAGGCAAGGGGCTCGTGTACCGGAGCCCGATCGTACGGTTGCGCCAGGAGTTCAATCTGCGCACGAACCGTCGTCCGTGCTTCGCGTACCCCGGCAATCCGCTGAACGTCCAGGAAGGGATCGACCTCGTCGTGTTCCGGGAGAACACCGAAGGCATGTACGCGGGGGTCGAGTTTCACCCGGTCCCTTCCGCCGTTCGCGACGTGCTGCGCGAGCACTCGGCGCCGTTCAAGAAGTTCGACTCCGTCGCGGCCGAGGACATGGCCATCACCTGCCGCGTCATCACCCGGAACGGGGCCACGAGCATCATCCGCGACTCCTTCGAGTATGCGAAGGCGCACGGCTACCCGAGCGTGACCATCGTGGAGAAGCCGAACGTCCTGCGCGAGACGTCCGGGCTGATGGTCCGTGTGGCCCGCGAGGTGGCGAAGTCCTACCCCGGCATCGAGCTGTGGGAGACGAACATCGACGCCATGGCGATGTGGCTGATCAAGAACCCGCAGAACTACGGCGTGCTCGTGTGCTCGAACCTGTTCGGCGACGTGATGTCCGACCTCTGCGCCCAGCTCGTCGGCGGTCTCGGGTTCGCGGCGAGCGGCAACATCGGCGATGACTACGCGGTGTTCGAGCCGACGCACGGCAGCGCGCCGAAGTACGCGGGGCAGAACAAGGTCAATCCCACGGCGATGGTCCTGTCCGCCCAGATGATGCTGGACTGGCTCGGGGAGAAGGACATGGCGGCGCGGGTGCGCGACGCGGTGGCGGCGGTGATCGCCGAGGGCAAGGCACGGACTTACGACATGGGCGGTTCCACCACGACGAGCGCGATGGGTGAGGCGATCGCGGCGAAGGTGCGCGGCTGAGCTAGGGCTGTGTGGCGTCCGCCTCTTCTTGGTGATCGGACGTCGGTCCGTGGTCGTGTCCGGCATGATCGTCGACCCCGGGAGGCGGCTCCGCGGGCGATGGGACCTCGGGTGACCGGACCCCGGGGGTCGGCGGCCGGTGGTCGAACGGGGACTCGCCCGTCTGGTCGCGACGCACCGCGTCCTTCAGCTTGCCGATCCGGTACTGGAGCTCCTCGTGCGTGGGGTCGAGTGCGAGGTAGCGCTCGAGGTACTCCAGCCCGAACTGGAGGTCGGCCTTCTCGTCCTCCATGGACAGCTTGCAGTCGATGTAGCCGATGGCGGCGTCGATGTTGCGAGGATTCAGTCGAACGGCGTCCTCGTAGAACGGCAGCGCCTTGTCGAAATACCCTCGACGTTTCCAGATGCGCCCCATCTGCAGCCGGAAGAGATCATCCTCCGGTTCGAGTTCGATCGCCTGGCCCGTGCACGCGATCGCGTAGTCGAACTGCTCTCCCTGCATGAGGAGCCAGCCGAGGTTCGCGAATCCCGGGGCGTACGTCGAGTCGATCTCCACGGCCTCCCGCATGTTCGAGTGCGCTCCGCTGAAGGCCTCGCGGATCGTGTACTGGATCCCCAGGCGGGAACGCAGGCCGGCGAACGCCCGGCGGATCGAGCCGTCCTCCGGATTCAGGCCGAGCGCCTCGCGGTAGGCCGCGATCGCGTCGAGGTCCTGTCCCGCGATCTCCAGATCCACGGCTTCCCACTTCTTGGCCAGGGCTTCGCGATCCCGTTCGACTCGCTCCCGGAGTCCCGCGGGCGCATCGACGACGGCCGCGAGCGGGTCGTCGCCCAGCGCGACGAGACCGGGCACGGCGTTCACCGTCGTCTCGCGGTGGCGGCGATCCGCCTCGGGGCCGGCGAGTGAGGGCGCGAGCGCCCGGTGGGGAGGCCGGTTGCCGGCGATGCGCCGCACGGTCGCGTCGCCGATCAGGAATCGGGACAGCATCGTGTCCGGAGTACCGATCCAGCTCATCCGCGCGTCGGCGAGAACGGTCGGGTTCCTCCAGCGCTCGGCCAGCGACGGAAAGTCGATCGGCGCGGGAGTGCGTCGCGCCAGGACCAGCACGTCGCCGGATTCCCCGGCCCAGCATTCGACCTGCGGGAACACGTCGGCGAACGTCGCGAGCAGTTCGAGAAAGCCCTCGCGCGTGAGCGACGACGCGGGCACCCAGTGACAGTACCGGCCGCTGTCCGTGAGCCTCTCCCGCACGACGCGAAGGAACTCGCGGGTGGAGAAGCGGGCGGATCGCGTCGTCCATGCGCCGGACGTCTGCCCGAGAATCACGTCGTACGCGGTCGCTCGGCGGAGCAACTCGTGGGGATCGCCCGGGTACAGCGACACGCGCGGATCCTGCATCGCGGTGCGCTCCGCCGGCCCGAGCCGTGCCGTCGCGCGGAACGGCTCGCGACCGACGTCCAGCACGTCGAGCGTTTCGATCGGATGGGACAGGGCCGCGCGGATTGCTACGCCGGAACCGGAGCCGAGAATGCAAACGCGTTTCGCCTCGGGGCCCGTCGACAGCGGTAGGTGAGCGAGCAGCCCGTGCGATGCGATCGACGTTCCGGTCGACGTCTCGAATCGGCCGTTCACGAACAGACGTCGCTCGTGGCCGCGGGCGAGAATGGTCCACGTGCCCTCGGGCCCGTCCTCGTCGAAGATCCGCCAGTGTTGCTGGACTCCGGAGATGAACGATGCTTCGGACCGGAGATTGCGCTCGACGATGAGCGCTTCGCGGTCGAGAGGCGGCACGCGCAAGGCCGCGGCGGCCACGAGTCCGGGGGCGATGACCGCGGTGGCGAGTCGGAGGGCTTCGGCCCGACGAAGCAGCGCCACCGTGGCAATCACGACCGCGGTCAACGTCGCGCTCGTGACGAGGTGACCGAGCGCGAGCGTCGCGAGCCTCGAGGCTCCCATCCCGAGCCCCGCGATCACCCCGAGTCCGACTCCGACCGTTGCGGACTCGATCCACGGACCGCGATCCGCGCGGGTCGCGGGCAGGAATCGCGCGGCGAGCACGGCCGCGGCACCGAGCGGCAGCGCGAAGGGGACGACGCGGGGGAGCGTCAGATCGAAGGCGACGCGCGCCACGGATGCAAGTGACGTGAGCTCGAGCACTTTCGCGTGGAATCGCTCCGGAAGACCGACCCAGCGGGTCAGCAGGGTGATGGCGATCGCGCCCGAGGCCGCCAGCAGGAGAACGACGGTGGCGGCCCGGAAGCGATGCGGGAGTCGCGCCCCGAGCGCGGTCGCGAGGATCGCGCCCCCGGCCGCCGCGCCGGCGAACACGACTCCGGCCACGTCGACGCCCGGCAGATCGTTCCCCACGATCGCGACGAACGCCCGGCGTGTTGCGAGGGCGAGCACCGTGAGCGGTAGGGTGGTCGCGAATCCCCACGCGGCGGCTTCGAAGGAGAAACCTCGATGATCCTCGGTGGTGTCCGGCGCGGGGAACCGTGTCCGGGCGACGAGCGTCCCCGCCAGAAGACTCGCGATGCCGGCCAGGATGCCGACGAGCGGACGGGCCGCCCCCGAAGGCACCACGCGGGAGATCTCGCCGGGCAGGGGAGTGCCGGAGAGCGCCGCTCCGATCAGCCCCGCGGTGACCAGCGCGCCGGCCGTACCCGCCGCGTGATCCGCGGTGGCCTCCCGCAGAATCGTGGCGACGACCCGGCCCGCGACCCAGGCCGCGGGCAACAGGAAGAGGGAGGAGATCAGCGACCGGGCGACGCCGATGCCGATCGGCGAAGCGTCGAGGCCGCCGCCGGCCCAGGCGAGACCCCGCGCGAGATCCAGGGGAAGGGTCGAGAGGGAGATCGCCAGCCCGCCGACCGCGAGAAGCGCGCCGGCGAGCCTTCGCGGCTCCGGGCGTCCCCGTCGCCTCGCGCCGAGCGCGAATGCGAGCAGCGCGAGGGCGGCGAACGTGATCCCCGCGCCCGGGGTGTCTGCGAGCGACCGGCGGAGCGTGGCCGACCAGAGCGGCACCGAAAGCCCGCCGGCGAGCCCCACCAGCACCGCGAGCAGGCCGAAGGCGGGGGAACGAGACGAGCGGGCTTTCGACCGGGCCTTGGACAAGATCGGCTCCTCCGCGGGGTCGACAAACCGCGGCATGATATCACGAACCCGGTTGGACCC
>JAGQIB010000045.1 GCA_020431545.1 Gemmatimonadota bacterium | reverse complement strand
CATGTCGTCGCCGCGGCCGCAGTAGACGTAGTGACCGTACTCGTCGCGACGCAGCATGTCGCCGGACACGTACCACTCGCCGCGGAACGCCGCCTCGGTCTTCTCCTGCTGCTGCCAGTACGCGATCGCGCGCGCGCCGCCGCGCACCCAGAGCCAGCCCGTGTCGCCGTCCGGCACTTCGTGGCCGTCGTCGTTGCAGAGCTTGACCTCGAAGCCGGGCACGACCTTGCCGAGCGTGCCCGGGCGCACGTCGCCGGGACGGGCCGAGAGGAACACGTGCCACATCTCGGCCGTGCCGAGCCCGTCCAGCAGATCCACGCCCCAGAGATCCGTCCAGCGCTGCCAGAGCTCCGGGGGCAGCGCCTCGCCCGCCGACGTCGCGAGCCGCAGGCTCGAGAGATCGCGGGAGTGCGCCTCCTCGTGCGTCACCATCTTGTGGATCATCGTGGGCACGTTCACGAGGATCGTGGGCCGGAACTCCTCGATCGCGTCGAACAGGCGATCCGCGGTGCAGCGCTCCGGGAACAGCGCCACGGTCGCGCCGACGGAGAACGGAAAGAACAGATTCGCGCCGGTGGCGTAGCCGAAGAACAACTTCGGCACGGACAGCGTGACGTCGTTCTCGGAGACGCGGAGGACGCCCTTGCCGTAGCACTCCGTGGTGTACGCGAACGCGCGATGCGTCTGCACGACCGCCTTCGGAAACCCGGTGGTGCCGCCCGAGAACAGCCAGACCGCGGCGTCGTCGCGGTGGGAGGGAAAGTTCTCGAACGAGTCGCTCGCGGCGAGGAGCCGATCGCGGAATCCCGGACCGTCCGCGCGGACCAGTGCGCCCAGATGACGCGCTTCCTCGGCCGCGACCTCGAACTCGTACGCGTCGCCGGCCACGAGCGCGACCTTCGCGCGTGTGTACTCGAGGAAGTATGCCACGGCGTCGCGCTTGAGCTCGGGATTCGCCATCACCACGACCGCGCCGAGCTTCAGCGTGCCGAACAGCGCGCCCACGTAGTCCGCGCCGTCCGGGAGCGCGATCAGCACGCGCTGCTCCGGCTGCACGCCGGTCTCCCGCAGGAAGTTCGCCCAGCGGTTCGCGTGGGCCTGGATCTCGCGGTAGGTCCAGCTCCGATCGACGGTGCGCAGCGCGACGCGGTCGCCCTTGCCCTCGCGCACGCGCGCGTCCAGCAACCAGTCGGCGAGGGAGAAGCTTTCCGGGGGCACGAAGGTCGGCTTGAAGGTCATGGGGCCGCATGATACGAATGCGCGCCGGGAGGTGTCCATGCTTCGACTCGCGGAAATGACGTGGGCAGAGGCGCGCGAGCTGGATCGCGCGCGCGCGATCGCGATCCTGCCGGTGGGGGCCACGGAGGCGCACGGGCCGCATCTGCCGCTCGCGACCGACGGGATCATCGCGGAGGCGATGGCGGGGGACGGAGCCCGGCTCCTGCTCCATGCCGGATGGCCGTCGGTGGTGCTGCCGACGCTGGAGTACGTGGCGGCCCCGTTCGCGGCAGCCTTCCCGGGCACGGTGTCCGTGCGGCCGGAGACGTTGACGACGCTCGTCGCCGACATCGCGGCCTCGCTCGCGGACCAGGGATTCCGAACTCTCGCGATCGCGAACGCCCACCTGGATCCGACGCACCTCGGCTCGCTGCACGCGGCCGAGAAACGAGCGGCGGAGGCGTCGCCGGGCCTGCGGATCGTGTTCCCGGACCTCACCCGCAAGCCCTGGGCGCTTCGGCTCGGAGACGAGTTCAAGACCGGCGCGTGCCATGCCGGCCGCTACGAGACGTCCGTGGTCATGGCCGCGCGCCCCGATCTCGTGCGCGAGGGCGTCCGGGCCGGGCTCGCGGCGAACCCGTCGTCGCTGTCGGCGGCGATCGGGGCGGGCCGGAAGACGTTCGAGGAGGCGGGCGGGCCGCACGCGTACTTCGGCTGGCCGGCCGACGCGACCGCGGACGAAGGGCGCACGCTCGTGAGCGCGCTCGGCGGCATTCTCGCCGAGGCGGTGTTCGCGGCGGTGGATCCGGCGCCGGAGTCCGCCCCGTCCGCTTGACCGCGGCCGCGATCCGGGCTCAACTCGCCGCATGGAATCTCGAATCGCGGTGGTTACGGGAGCGGGGCGCGGGATCGGCGCCGCGGTGGCGCGGGAGCTCGCTTCGGCGGGCGCGCGGGTCGTGCTCGCGTCCCGCACGCTGGCGCCGGCCACGGCCGTGGCGGAGGAGATCACGGCGGCCGGCGGACGCGCGCTCGCGCTCCGGTGCGACGTGACCGGCGAGGCCGACGTCGCCCTTCTCGCGGCCGACCTGGCCGAGCGGGTCGGCCCGGCCGACATCCTCGTGAACAACGCGGGCGCGGCCCACGCGGCTCCGCTGGAGCGGACCACGCTCGACGACTGGGAGCGCATGCTCGCGGTGAACGCGACGGGCACGTTTCTGATGACGCGCGCGCTGCTGCCCGCCATGATCGCGCGCGGTTTCGGGCGGGTCGTGAACGTCGCGTCGGTCGCGGCGCTCGAAGGCGGGCGCTACATCTCCGCCTACGCCGCGGCGAAGCACGCCGTCCTCGGCTTCACGCGCAGCGTGGCGGAGGAGGTGCGCGGCACGGGGGTGACCGTGAACGCGGTCTGCCCGGGCTACGTCGACACGGATCTCACGCGCGAGAGCGTGCGACGCATCGTGGAAAAGACGGGCCGCTCCGAAGCGGACGCGCGGCGTCTGCTCGCGCAGAGCAACGCGGGCGGCGAGCTGCTCGCGCCGGAAGACGTCGCGCGCGAGGTGCTGCGGCTGTGCGGCAAAGACGCCGGCGACGTCCAGGGTCAGGCGATTCGCCTGGAAGAAGCCGGGAGGCGCACGTGAAGTTCGATCTCGTGAATCCGCCGGAGCTGCCGTCGCCCACGGGGTTCAATCACGGATTGCTCGCGCCGGCCGGCGGCCGGACGCTCTTCGTCGCCGGACAGCCCGGTCTCGGCGAGGACGGCAAGGTCGTGCCCGGCGGTTTCGTGGCGCAGTTCGCGCAGGCGCTCGACAACACGATCGCGGTCGTGCGTGCCGCGGGAGGCGACGTGGAGCACATCGGCCGCATGACGATCTACGTCACGGACCTGCAGGCGTACCTCGCGAGCCGCCGCGACGTGGGCGTCGCGTGGCGCGAGCGCCTGGGCAAGCACTTCCCGGCCGTCGCGCTGGTGGAGGTGCGCGGGCTCGTGGACGAGGGCGCCGTGCTGGAGATCGAGACGACGGCCGTCGTCCCGTAGGGAATCACGGAAGGAGAATCATGCTCGAGCCGAATTCGTTCCTCTACGAGGTCGACGCGGACACGAAGGTCGCCACGATCACACTGAACCGGCCGGATCGGCTGAACGCGTTGACGTTCGAGGTGTACGGCGAGCTCACCGACGTGTTCCAGGCGCTGAACTACGAGGAGGACGTCCGCTCCGTGATGATCACCGGCGCCGGCCGCGCGTTCTGCAGCGGCGGCGACGTGGAGGACATCATCGGCGAGCTCCTGGACGAGCCCTACGAGGTGCTCGTGGAGTTCACTCGTCTGACGTGCGCGCTGATCCTCGCGATCCGCGAGTGCCGCTACCCGGTGGTCGCGGCCCTGAACGGCACCGTGGCGGGGGCCGGCGCCGTCATCGCGGCCGCCTGCGATTTCCGCGTCGCCGCGGACACCGCGAAGATCGCGTTCCTGTTCCCGAAGGTCGGCCTCTCCGGCGCGGACATGGGCGCCAGCTGGCTGCTGCCGCGTCTCGTGGGCGCGAGCCGCGCCGCGGAGATCCTGATGCTCGGCGACTTCGTGGACGCGAAGCGCGCGCTGGAGATCGGGCTCTACCATCGCGTGGTTCCGGTCGCGGACACGGTGAAGGAAGCTCGCTCCCTCGCGGAGCGGCTCGCACGCGGCCCCTCGTTCGCGCTCGCGGTCACGAAGGACATGCTGAACCGTGAGGCGTCGATGGATCTGCGCTCTGCGCTGGACGCGGAGGCGGAGATCCAGGCGGCGTGCATGCTCGGCGCGAACTTCCGCGAGGCGCACGCCGCGTTCACCGAGAAGCGGGAGCCGCGCTTCGAATGAGCTCTCTCGATCGCACCGTCGACGTCTTCCTGGAGCCGCGCCATGTCGAGGCGCGCGCGCGCCTCGCCGAGTTCGTGGCCGCGGAGATCGCGCCGCTCGCGCCGCCCGAGGACGACGCCGCGGCCCGGACCCAGGCCCGCGACGTGCTCGGCCGCCTCGGTCGGGCCGGCTGGTTCGCGGCGATCGAGGCGCGCGACTACCGGCAGTGCTGCCTCACGCGCGAGGCGCTGGCCGCCGCGTCGCCGCTCGCGGATGCCGTGTTCGCGCTGCAGGCACTGGGTTCCACCCCGGTGTTCCGCTTCGGAAGCGAAGAGCTCGTCGAGGAGTACGCTCGACCCGCCACGCGCGGCGAGAAGATGGCCGCGTTCGCGATGACGGAGCCGGACGCCGGGTCCGACGTCGCGTCGCTCGCCACCACCGCCCGCCGCGATGGCGACCACTGGGTCCTCGACGGGCGCAAGATGTTCATCTCGAACGCGGGCGTCGCGGACTTCTACGTGACGTTCGCCAAGACGGATCCGGCCGCCGGCGCCAAGGGCATCTCCGCGTTCGTCGTTCCCGCGAACCGCGTGCGGTTCGTGCGGGCGCAGGTGATGAGCGAGCCGCATCCGCTCGGCGAGATCGCGTTCGAGGGCGCGCGGGTGCCGGAGTCCCATCTCGTGGGGGCCGAGGGCGGTGGCCTGAAGGTCGGGCTCGCCACGCTGGACGGCCTTCGAGCCACGGTCGCGGCGGCGGCGTGCGGGATGGCCCGCCGCGCGCTGGACGAGTCGCTCGCCTGGGCGCGCCACCGGAAGCAGTTCGGCCGGCCCCTCGCGGAGCACCAGCTCGTGCAGCACCGCCTCGCCCGGATGGCGATGGACCTGGAGGCGTCGCGGCTGCTCACGTACCGCGCCGCGGCCGCGAAGGACGGCGGCCAGGAGCGCGTGACGCTCGAGTCCTCCATGGCCAAGGCCTACGCCACGGAGGCGGCGCAGCGGGTCGTGGACGACGCGATCCAGATCCACGGCGGTCGTGGCGTGATGGCGGATCATCCCGTGGACCGTCTCTACCGGGCGGTGCGCGCGCTCCGGATCTACGAGGGCACCACGGAGATCCAGCACCTCGTGATCGCGGGGCATCTGCTGGCGGAAGGGAGCGACGCGTGAAGATCGCGTGCGTCGGCGGCGGCCCCGCCGGACTGTTCTTCGCGCTGCTGATGAAGAAGCGTCATCCGGACCACGAAGTGGTGGTCTACGAGCGCAACCGCGTCGACGACACGTTCGGATTCGGCGTGGTGTTCTCGGACGCCACCGCCGAGAACCTCGCGCTGGCGGATCCCCTGGCCTGGGAACGCGTGAGCGAGTCGTTCCACCACTGGGACGACATCGACATCTTCTACCGGGGCGAGCGGCTGCGCTCCACCGGCCACGGCTTCGCCGGCGTCTCGCGCGTTCGCCTGCTGGAGATCCTGGCCGAGCGCTGCCGCGAGGTCGGGGTCACGCTGCGGTTCGAACACGAGGTCGACGACGTCGCCGCGCTCGCCCGCGAGGTGGATCTCGTCGTGGCGGCGGACGGTGTGAACAGCGCGATCCGCCAGCAGTTCGAGGACGACTACGAGCCGTCCATCGACTGGCGACCGAACCGGTTCGTGTGGCTCGGCACCACGAAGCCGCTCGACGCCTTCACGTTCTGGTTCAAGGAGAGCGAGCACGGACTCTGGCGCGTGCACGCGTACCAGTACGAGCCGGGCTCGTCCACGTTCATCGTGGAGTGCACCGGCGAGACGTTCGAGCGCACCGGCCTCTCCGAGCACGACGAGGATGCCACACTCGCGTTCTGCGAGAAGCTCTTCGCGGAGGAGCTCGGCGGGCACCGCCTCCAGAAGAACCGCTCTCTCTGGAGACGTTTCCCCACGATCCGCAACGGCAGCTGGCGGCACGGCAACGTCGTCCTCATGGGCGACGCCGTGCACACCGCGCACTTCTCGATCGGCTCCGGCACGAAGCTCGCGATGGAAGACGCGATCGCGCTCGCCGACGCGCTGGACCACGGCGGCGATCTCGCGGCCGCGGTGGAGGAGTACGAAAACGATCGCCGCCCCGCAGTGGAGAGCCTCCAGCGAGCCGCGCAGGCGAGCCTCCAGTGGTTCGAGGAGACGGAGCGGTACTGGCGGCTCGCGCCGATCCAGTTCGGGTTCTCGCTGCTCACGCGCAGTCTCCGCATCACGCACGAGGACCTGCGGGTGCGCGACCCCGACTACGTCCGCTCGGTGGACGAGTGGTACGCGGAGGAGGCGCACCGGTTGTCCGGCGCACCGATCCGTCGCGCACCGGACGGGCGCGTGTCCCCGCCGATGTTCACGCCGTTCCGGCTGCGCGAGCTGCTGCTCCCGAACCGCGTGGTGGTCTCGGCCATGTGTCAGTACAAGGCGGAGGACGGGCTCCCGAACGACTGGCACCTCGTGCACCTCGGCAGCCGTGCCGTGGGCGGGGCCGGTCTCGTGATGACGGAGATGACGGACGTCGCGCCCGAGGCGCGCATCACGCCCGGGTGTGCCGGCCTCTGGAACGGACAGCACGTGGACGCGTGGCGGCGGGTGGTGCGCTTCGTGCACGCGGAGACGGAAGCGCGCATCGGACTGCAGCTCGCCCACGCCGGGCGCAAGGGTGCCACGAAGGTCGCGTGGGAGGGAATCGACGAGCCGCTGAACGCCGGCGGCTGGCCGCTCGTGGCGCCGTCGCCGATGGCCTGGGCCGACGGCAGCGTGGTGCCGCGCGAGATGACGCGGGAGGACCTCGCGCGCGTGCGGGAGGACTTCGTGCGCTCGGCGGAGCTCGAGGTGGAGGCGGGATTCGATCTGATCGAGCTGCACTTCGCGCACGGGTACCTGCTCGGCTCGTTCATCTCCCCGCTCACGAATCTCCGGGAAGACGAGTACGGCGGCTCGCTCGAGAACCGTCTCCGGTTTCCGCTCGAGGTGTTCGATGGAGTGCGCGCGGCGTGGCCGCCGGAGCGGCCGATCTCGATCCGGATCTCCGCGACGGACTGGGCGCCCGGTGGCATCGACGCCGCCGACTCGGTGGAAGTGGCGCGACTCCTGCGGGAGCGCGGGGTGGACCTCGTGGACGTCTCGGCCGGCCAGACGGTGCCGTACGCGCGTCCGATCTACGGGCGCCAGTTCCAGACGCCGTTCTCGGACCGCATCCGGCACGAGGTCGGCATCGCCACGATGGCGGTCGGCAACATCTCGTCCTACATGGACGTCAACACGATCCTCGCGGCCGGGCGGGCCGATCTCTGCGCGCTCGCGCGGGCGCACCTCTGGGATCCGTACTGGACCCGGAACGCGGCGCAGAAGCAGGGCTGGCCGCTGCCCTGGCCGGCCCCGTACTCGAGTCTGGATCGTTACACGCCGCGGTTCGACTAGCGTTCCGTTCCGGGATTCCCGACCGCGATTAGACGGGCTGCTGCCCGTCGCCGATGGGCTCGAGCACCTCGACCCGCGCCCGCACGGACTTGAAGGCCGGCGTCTTCGACTCGCGATCGAGTCGGCGCGGCACGAGCGCGTTCGCCTCCGGGTAGTACATCGCGAGGTTGCCGGCGCGGATGTCCACGATGGCCACGTGAACGTCGAGTCCGCCGACCTCGGTGGCGACGCGCACGCGATCGCCCTCCGCCACGCCGAGCGACCTTGCGTCTTCCGCCGCCATCATCACCACGTCGCGGCGCGTGTTGCCGCGGTACAGGTCCTCGACCTCGTACACCACGGTGTTGAACTGGCCCTCCGAGCGGAGCGTCATCAGGCGGAACTCGCCGGCCGCCGCCTGAAACGTCGGCGGCGGGGTGACGTGGAACGTCGCGCGACCGTCCGCGGTGGCGAACTCCGGCCGATGGAACGTGCGATTCGCGATCCCGAACTCCCGCAGCGGCTCGGCCGTGATCGCCTCGTAGCCGGGCACCGCCTGGCCGATCGCGGACCGCAGTCTCCCGTGCGAGCGCAGCGTGCTCCAGTCGAACCGACCCCGCGGCAGCAGGCGCTCCGCGAGGTCCGCGAGGATCGACACCTCCGAGCGCATCTCGCCGGATACGGCGGGCGGGCCGCCGTCGGAAATGCGCACGAGGTTGAACATCGACTCCTGCGTGGTCGGCTGCGGCTCCTCGTCGCGCGCGAGGACGGGCAGGAGCACGGAGGTCCGCCCCCGTCCGTGCACGTGTCCCTCGTTCAGGTGCGTCGCGAGCGACACGCTGAACGGGATGCGGCGCAACGCGGCCGC
>JAGQIB010000044.1:6300-7490 GCA_020431545.1 Gemmatimonadota bacterium | reverse complement strand
GAAGTCCGCATTCGCGTGGGCTCGCATCGGGCGGAGTGGGAGAACCTCCGCGGGGGCCGGAACGCTCCGGTCATGACGGAGCGCGGGGTTCTGTTCCGGCTGCGGGCGCGCGGGGCCGAGTCCGTCGCGGTCGCCGGATCGTTCGAGGGCTGGGAACCCTTGCCCATGCGACGCTGCCGCAACGGCCTGTGGCGTCTGCCGGTCGACGTCCCGCCCGGTGATCACGCCTACGCCTTCCTCGTGGACGGCCTCTGGATCCACGATCCCGACAATCCCGCGCTCGCGTCGCACGAGCAGCACCCCGACGCGCCGCTGGAGGCGCCGTCCCGCGTGCGCGTCCAGCACGAGGACGTGGTGGTGCCGCGGGGCTGGGCGGCGCGCGAGGTCTCCTTCGGGTTTCGCGCCACGTACGATCGGGTGGACCAGGCCGGCGTGTACGGATCGCTGCACTACCACGATCGCGCGCGGCTGCATCCGGAGATCACGTTGCTGGCGGGCTACGCGTTCGGACGCGAGCAGGGTCTGTACGACATCGATTTCGCCCAGCCGCTGCTCGGCCCCCGCACGCTCGACCTCGGGGGATCCGTGTATCGTCGCACCGACACGCGCGACGCCCACCGCATCGGCGCCACCGAGAACTCGATCGCGGCGCTCGTGGCGCGTCAGGACTGGCGTGACTGGTTCGAGGCGGAAGGTCTCGAACTCTCCGCCACCGCGTACCTCGGACTGCTCGGTACGCTCACCGCGGGCTACGGTCGCGAGGAGCATCGCTCCCTCGACAAGACGACCGACTGGGGCCTCCTGTTCCCGAACCGGGACATGCGCGAGAACCCCGCGGTAGACGAGGGGCGTTTTCGTTCGGTCCGTCTCGCATTCGAGCGCGACTCCCGCAACCACGAGCGCAATCCCGAGCGCGGAGGACTTCTGCGGGCGACCTGGGAGTCGTTCGGCGGGGACGCGGGCGGGGACTACGACTTCCGTCGCGCCACGGCGGAGATCCGCCGGTACGTGACCGTCTCCCCCGGCTACTGGGTCGACTTCCGTCTGGCCGGCGGCCGCATCGACGACGCGTTCCGCGGCGACGGCGACTCGCGCGTCGCGGGCTTCGACGCGATCCCGTCGCAGGAGCGCTTCTACCTCGGCGGCATCGGGACCATGCGCGCCACGCGCTTCAAGTCGCTCCAGGGCGA
>JAGQIB010000044.1:0-6252 GCA_020431545.1 Gemmatimonadota bacterium | reverse complement strand
TCGCGGTGTTCACCGACATCGGCGACGCCTGGGTCGACGGCGAGCGCGACCGGGACCTGAAGATCGACGGCGGCATCGGAGTCCAGAATGCCGACGCGAATCTCCGTATCGACCTGGCGAGGCGACTCGACGACCGCGACCCCGCGGTCATCCTGTCGGGTCGGATCCAGAGGATGTTCTAGGCCAACTCCGGGATCCGCGCCTCACCGCGAAACGGCAGGCCGACTACTGATCGCCCTCGCCGCGCGCGCGCACGATGCGGAGGTGTCCGGGCGGCCGATCGCCCGGATCCTCGTCGTCCACCTCGAGCTCCCACCCGCCGTGCCGCACCAGCTCCCCCTCCACCGTGAAGATCACGTCCTCCGCGATGTTCGTGGACTGGTCCGCGATCCGCTCGAGGTGCCGCGAGATGGAGAGAACCTGGATGTATTCCGGGATGCGGTTCGGGTCGTCGCGCATGCGATCCTGCAGGTACTGGTACATGCGCTTGTGGATCGCATCGACGCCTTCGTCGGCGCGCAGGACCTCCCGGGCGATCCCGGCGTCCATCTTGACGAGCGAGTCGAGACTGCGCACCACCATGCGCTGGACCTTCTCCATCATCGTGCGCAGCTCGGGCGGGAGGTCCACCGTCCGTGACGAGGCGAGCGTGATCGCGCGCTTCGCGATGTTCGCGGCGAGGTCTCCGATGCGCTCCAGGTCGTTGTTGACCTTGAGAATCGCCACGATGAACCGAAGATCCGCGGCCACCGGCTGGTGGAGCGCCAGGATCTTCAGACACTCCTCCTCGACCTCCATTTCCTTGCGGTCGAGGTCGGCGTCGCCGTCGATCACGGCGGCGGCGGAGTCGACGTCGCTCGAGAGGAGCGCCTCCAGCGCCCGCCCCGTCGCGTCTTCCGCGAGATTGCCCATCGCGAGGATCTCTCGCTTCAGTCCCTCGAGATCCCGCTGCAGGTGCTTCAACATGAGCTCCCTTCCGGGGCTTTATCCGAAACGACCGGTGACGTAGTCCTCGGTGCGCTTTTGCCGCGGTCGCGTGAATACCTGGTCCGTTTCCCCGAACTCGACCAGTTTTCCGGACTCCAGGAAAGCCGTGAAGTCGGACACGCGAGCCGCCTGTTGCATGTTGTGCGTCACGATCACGATCGTGTACCGCTTCTTCAGCTCGAACAGGAGATCCTCGATCGCCGCGGTGGACACGGGGTCCAGAGCGGAGGCGGGCTCGTCGAGCAGGATCACGTCGGGTTCCATGGCGAGCGTGCGCGCGATGCAGAGACGCTGCTGCTGTCCGCCCGAAAGCGAGAACCCGCTGTCGTCGAGGCGATCCTTGACCTCGTCCCACAGCGCGGCCATGCGCAGCGCTTCCTCCACGCGGGCCGGCAACTCGGACTTCAGCGCCAGGCCGTTGATCGCCGGTCCCCACGCGACGTTCTGGAAGATCGACCGCGGGAACGGATTCGGCTTCTGGAACACCATCCCGATGCGGCGTCGCACCTGCACGGGATCGACGTCCCGGCTGTAGATGTCCTCGCCGCGGTACAGGAAGTTCCCGGTGGTGTGCACGTCGCCGATGAGCTCGTTCATCCGGTTGAACGCGCGCAGGAGCGTGCTCTTGCCGCAGCCGGACGGTCCGATGATCGCGGTGATGCGGTTCTCGAGGAACTGGAGCGAGACTTCGCGCACGGCCACCTTCTCGCCGTACGCGATCGAAACGCCCTTCGCTTCCAGTACCGGCGTCGCGGCCACGGGCTCCATCCTTCCTTCCGACCGCTCGATCTCCGGCCGCGGCCGCGGAACGAGCGGCGCATCGTGCGCGGCTACCAAGGTCGATTCCTCCGGGCGCGCTGCCGGATCCAGACCGCCGTCGCGTTCATCAGCATGAGAACCGCGAGAAGGACCAGGATACCGGCGGCCGCCAGTGCATGAAACTCCTCCTGGGGGCGAGCCGTCCAGTTGTAGATCTGGATCGGGAGCGCCGTGAAGTCGTCCAGGACTCCGGCCGGAACGAACGCGACGTATCCGAACGCGCCCACCACGACCAGCGGCGCGGTCTCGCCGATGGCGCGCGAGAGAGCCAGGATCACGCCCGTGAGGATCCCCGGAATCGCCGCCGGCAGCACGTGGTGGACGACCGCCTGCCGGCGCGTCGCGCCGAGCGCGTACGCCGCGTGCCGGAACGAGGCCGGCACCGTGCGGATCGCCTCCCGCGACGCCACGATGATCACGGGCAGCACGAGCAGCGACAGCGTGAGGGAGCCGGCCAGCAGGCTGCGACCGAGACCGAACCCGCGGACGAACACCGCGAGGCCGAGGATACCGTAGATGATCGACGGCACGCCGGCGAGGTTCGCCAGGTTCACCTCGAGGAATCGCGTCCAGCGGTTGTTCGGGGCGTACTCTTCCAGGTACACGGCGGAGCCCACGCCGAGCGGCACGGACACGAGCGCGGTGAGCACCACGAGCCAGGCCGTGCCCACCAGGGCGGACAGGATGCCCGCGAGCTCCGGCTTGCGACTCGGGAAGCTGGAGAGGAACTGCCAGTCGACCCAGGCGTGCCCCTCCCGCCAGATGCGGGTGAGAAGCACCACGAGCACGACCATGCCGAACGCGGTCATGGCCGCGCAGAACAGGCGGAAGAACGCCGCCCTGCGGTGACGCGCGCGCAGCGCCTCGGATCCGTGTCCCAGGAGGCTCACGTCACTCTCCGATCCGGTGGATGCCGCGCAGGAACCGGTGCGCCAGCACGTTCAGGCCCAGCGTGATCAGGAACAGGAGCGCGCCGACCGCAAAGATCGTCTGGTACTCCACGGTGTGGGCCGGCGTATCGCCGAGACTGACCTGCACGATGTAGGCGGTCATCGTCTGGATGCTCTCGAGCAGGTTGAGCGAAAATCTCGGCGTCGCGCCGGCGGCGAGCGTCACCGCCATCGTCTCGCCGATCGCCCGCGACAGCGCGAGCACGAAGGAGGCGACCACTCCGGAGGCGGCGGCCGGAACGACGATCTGCGTCGCGACTTCGCCGCGCGTGGCTCCGAGCGCGAATCCCGCCTCGCGCTGGGCGCGCGGCACCGAGGACAGCGCGTCCTCGCACAGCGAGGCGACCATCGGCAGGATCATCACCCCCACCACGATCGCGGCGCTCGCCGCGTTGAAGACCTCGGTCGCGGGGAAGATCGCGCGAAGCGCGGGTGTGATCGTCGTCAGCGCGAAGTAGCCGTACACCACGGTGGGAATGCCGGCCAGGATCTCGAGCACCGGCTTCACGATGCTCCGAAACCGCGGCGACGCGTACTCGCTCAGGTAGATGGCGGTCGCGAGGCCGGTGGGCACCGCGACCACGGCCGAGCCCACGACCACGATCATCGTGCCGGACACGAGCGGGAGCACGCCGAACGATCGCGGCTCGAGCAGGGGGGCCCATCGCGTCCCGAGCAGGAAGTCGTGGACCGGGACGTGACGGAAGAACCCGAACGACTCCGTCGCGAGCACCACCACGATGCCGATCGTGGTGAGGACGGAGATCGAAGCGCAAAGGAGGAGCCCGCCGCGTACGGCGAGCTCCTTCCAGTCGATGCTCTGTCGGAAGAGCGACGCGGGGGTCACTCGTTCCGCGAGAGCGGGGCCGTTCACGTGCGATTCGCGGGCGCGAACAGGGCCTCGAGGGACTTGCCCTTCGAGCCTTCACCGTAAACCGTGCCGGTGACGCCCGCGGCGAACCGCGCCTTCGCCGCATCGTACACGGCCTCGGGAAGCGCCACGTAGCCGACCTCGGACACGAGCTGCGGGGCGTTGTCGAGGTAGAAGTCCACGAAAGCGCGAACTTCCGGCCGCTCCGACGCCGCCTTGGCGATGTAGATGAAGATCGGGCGCGAGAGCGGCGCGTAGGTGCCGTCGTTGATCGTCGTGACGCTGGGCGCCACGGGACCGTTCCCGCCGTCGATCGGCACGACCTTCAGCTGGTCCTTGTTCTCGAGGTAGTACGCGAAGCCGAAGAAGCCGAGCGCATCCTTGTCCCCTTCGATCCCCTGCACGAGCACGTTGTCGTCCTCGCTCGCGGTGAAGTCGGAGCGGCAGACCTGCGACTTGCCGTTCACGGTCTCCGTGAAGTAGTCGAACGTGCCGGAATCCACGCCGGGGCCGTACAGCTTGATCTCGCGATCCGGCCACTCGGGACGCAGGTCCTTCCACGTCTTCACCTGGCTCTCGGGCTTCCAGAGCTCGTTGAGCTCCGCGATCGAGAGGTGATCCACGAAGTCGTTCGCCGGATTGATGACGACGGACAGGCCGTCGTACGCCACGGGGAGCTCGATGTACTCGATCCCGTTCTCGGCCGCGACCGACTGTTCCTTGTCCTTGATCGGACGGGACGCATCGTTGATGTCCGTCTCGCCGACCGTGAACTTCTTGAAGCCGCCGCCCGTGCCGGAAATGCCCACCGTCACACGGACCTTCGGGGCCACGCTCCGGAACTCCTCGGCGACCGCTTCCGTGATCGGGAAGACCGTGCTCGAGCCGTCGACACGGACGTTGCCCTTCATCTTGCCACCGGCCGCGATCAGCATCGATCCGCCGACGAGGCACAGGGCGAGTCCCAGAATCATCTTTCGCATCAGTCGTAGTCTCCTTGGTTCCGCGGAGAGTCCGCCTCGTCTCCGGGGTGATTCCCCATCCGGGGATCCCAGCGGAGCTTTCGCCGAGGCTCGCTCTTCATTTACCGCGCGTTCGTGAAGGTTTCGTGAAGAACCCGCAAGGATCCGCGATCGGGCCCCTGCGGGCCCTCTGGCGCCCTCTCGGCGCCGCGGGGCACTCCCACCCCCGGCGCCGGTCAGGCCCCCCTAGAAGTCCGAGGCGAACCGGAACAGGACCGCATTCCCCTGTCCGGAGCCGTCGAGGTCGGCGTGCACCCAGTTCGCCGTCCAGCGGAACGTCGGCGAGAGATACCAGTTCAGACCGACCGTGATGTCATCCAGCTTGCCGCCCGCGAGCGACGCGCCGGAGTCGTTCAGATCGAGGCTCGAGAAGCGGGCCGCGAGCTCCCACGCGCCCTTGGCGCCCTTGCCGTCGTAGTTCTCGCGCGGCTTCACCCGCCCGAACGCGGCCTCGCCGGTGTCGTACGGATGATTCTCGCCGGTCAGGAACACCGACGCCTGCACCGAGAACCCGGCCACCGTCGCGTCGGAGCCGCCGGCGGACTCGATCTGACTCTGGATCCACTCGGCCTGGAGTCCGAACTGCTCGTAGCCGAAGGCGCCCTCCACCCCGATGACGTTCGCGGCGTCGGCGGGCAGCGCGCCCGTGCTCACGAAGTCCGGCGCGAGGTGGTTCTCGGCGTCGGCGGAGTACTCGATCTCACCGGGCTTGTTCCGGCGGCTCGCCGAGACCCCGAGGTGGAGAAGGCGACGACCGCCGTCCTCGTTCACCGGCGCCACCGCCAGGCGGCCGATCACGTTGTAGGACTCGTCGCTCTGCGCGTGACCGAAGTCGTCCGAGTTGCGCGACACCATCGCCGACGCCCAGACCTTCCCGAACTGATTCGTCGCCCGCACGCCGGCGCGGCGCTCGGCCACCAGGAACGTCGGCAGGCTCTTCTCGACGAAGGTGTTGTACTTGTCGCTCGTGAGCGCATCGAGGCCCTGGGGCTCGTACATGTGGCCGATCAGGATCTGGCCCACGCCGGGAAGATTCCGGAGCCCGACCCAGACGTCCTTCACCTTCGCCCGGCCGCCGGCGAAGTCGAGCTGTGCCTTGAACTCCATGGCGTCGTTCATCACGCCGGCGAAGTAGAACCGGATGCGCCGGAACTCGTTGCCGTCCAGGAACGGATCCCCGAGGTCGGCCTCGAGCTGATCATCCGCGGACTGGAACACCACGTCCGTCTGCACACGACCGCCGATCTTCAGCGCGACCGATCCGTCCTCGCTCTTGAAGCGGATGCCGTTGCTCCACCCGGCCTCGAGCTCCCCGGCCGCCGCCAGGGCAGGCAGCGACATCGCCAGCGCGGCGAGAGCTGCCGCGCGAACCGTCTTCGTCAATTCCTCATCCCCCGAACTGATGTGGCTCCGAAACCGCTTCGGAACGGCTGCACAGTGTCCGGCGAGGATCAAGATCCGATGAAGACGGGATGAATCATGAAGACGAGGCCAAGGTCGCGCGAGGATCACGTGGCCCCGTCGCGGCGAGCGGGATCCGCACCCGGAAGGTCGTCCCGTGCCCGGGCGCGCTCTCGAACGAGACGTCGCCGTCGTGGGCCTG
>JAGQIB010000043.1 GCA_020431545.1 Gemmatimonadota bacterium | reverse complement strand
AGAATCCGATCGAGCAGGAAGGCACGTATCCGCTGCCGGAGGCCCAGGTCGACCGCTTCATGCTGAAGGTCGTCGTGTCGTATCCGGAGCCGGAAGAGGAGCTCGAGATCCTGCGTCGTCAGACGGGGCCGCCCGGCGAGAAGCCGCGCCGACTCATCACGCCCGCCGCGCTGATCGCCGCCCGCGACGTGGTGCGCGAGATCTACGTGGACGACAAGGTGCAGCGCTACGTCGTGGATCTCGTGACGGCGACCCGTGATCCTTCCCGCGCGGGGCTCGCGGATCTGGCGGGTCTCATCGAGTACGGCGCCTCCCCGCGCGCCACGATCAGCCTCGTGCTCGCGGGCAAGGCGCACGCATTCCTGAGGCGTCGCGGCTACGTGACGCCGGACGACATTCGCGCGCTGGGCCTCGACGTGTTGCGCCACCGCGTGCACCTCACGTACGAGGCCGAGGCCGAGAACGTGACGTCGGAGGACGTGGTGCGGCGGATCTTCGACACGATCGAGGTTCCCTAGTCCGCGAGGTCTTGCCGTGATCCCGCCGGAGATACTCCAGGCCGTCAAGCTGATCGAGATCCGATCGCGTTCCCTCGTGAACGACGTCTTCGCCGGCGAGTACCACAGCGTGTTCAAGGGCCGCGGCATGGAGTTCGCCGAGGTACGCCAGTACCTGCCCGGGGACGACGTGCGCACGATCGACTGGAACGTCACGGCGCGCACCGGCCACCCGTACGTGAAGAAGTTCGCCGAGGAGCGCGAGCAGACGGTCATGTTCCTGATCGATGCGTCGCGCTCGCTCGACTTCGGGACCGTCGCCCGCATGAAGGGCGAGATCGCGGCGGAGATCGCGGCCGTGCTCGCGTTCTCCGCGATCCGCAACAACGACAAGGTCGGCGCCATCATCTTCACCGATCGTATCGAGCTGTTCATCCCCCCGAAGAAGGGCAAGCAGCACGTACTTCGGGTGATTCGCGAGATGCTTTTCTTCCGGCCGGAAGGACGTGGGACCGACGTCGGGCTCGCACTGGAGTACCTGTCGCGGGTCGTCCGCCGCAAGGCGGTGGTGTTCCTGCTCTCGGACTTCATGTCCGCGGACTACACGCGTCCGCTTCGCGTGGCGAATCGCCGGCACGACCTCACGGCGGTCACGATCACGGATCCGGCCGAGGACGAGTTGCCGGCCGTGGGCCTGTTGCACCTCGTCGACGCCGAGGACGGTCGCGAACGTCTCGTGGACGCCTCCAGCGCGCGCGTGCGGGAGGAGTTCGCCCGCGCGAGACGCGAGTTCCGCGAGCAACGTCGACAGGTCTTCCGGCGCTACCGCGTGGACGCGGTCGACGTGCGCACGGATCGACCCTACGCGGAGCCGCTGATCGCGTTCTTCCGGAAGCGCGAGCGGGAGCTCGCGGCATGACGAGGTGGAATCGCGACGGACGGGTGGGGTCGGTCGCCGGCGCGTTGCTGCTCGGGCTGCTCGGGGCGACGACCGCGTGGACGCAGACGGACGTGCCGCATCCCACGGCGCGAGTCGACACGACGGCGGTCCCGATCGGCGGTTCCGTCACCCTCACCGTCGAGATCCCGACCCCGGAGGGCTGGTTCGCGGAACCGCCGCGGCTGGAAGGCGACCTCGGACCGTTCCGGGTGCGCAACCTCGCCGAAACCGAGCGGACGTCGGACGCCCGGCGTTTCGTCGCGAGGCTCGTGGCGATGGAGGCGGGACCGGGCGAGATTCCTCCCGTCGAGATGACGGTTCGCCACGGAGAAGACGAGGCGTTGGTGGTGGCGACCGAGGGGATCCCGGTGGAGATCACCTCGAACCTGCCGCCACCGGATCCGGCGGCGACGGACTCGGCTGCGGTCCCCGCGCCGGCGCCGTTCAAGCCGGCGCTGGAGGCACCGCGCGACTGGCGTCCCGTGATCGTGGCCGCGATCGCGTTGATCCTGGGCACCGCGCTCGGGTTCCTGCTCTGGCGTCGCCTGCGCGCGCGCGGACCGGCCGATGACGTCGCGCCCGCCGCTCCACGCGTACCCGCCCGGCCCGCGTGGGAGATCGCGCTGGAGGAGCTGGATCGCATCGCGGCCGCGGGGCTCGTGGAACGGGGTGAACTCCGCCGGCAGTACGAGGAGGTCACGTTCGCGGTGCGCCGCTACCTGGAGGACCGCTACGGCGTCCCGGCGCTGGAGTCCACGACCGACGAGCTGCGGGACCGGCTCCGTCGCGCCCCCGTCCCGCCGGAGCAGGCGTCGCGGGCGGTGAACCTGTTCGCGGAAGCGGACCTCGTGAAGTTCGCGAAGGCGACGCCCGAGGCGACGGCGGCCCGGGACACGGAGCGCCGCGCGCGCGAGTTCGTCCGCGCCACGATGCCGGCCGCGCCGGCGCCGTCCACGGAGGAGGCGCCCTCTTGATGACGTTCGAGCATCCGCTCTTCCTGCTCGCGCTGATCCCGTTGCTGGCGCTCACGGTGTGGACGTACCGCGCCGGTCTGCGCCGCCGCCCGGGCGCCCGGTATCCTGCGCTCTCTCCGTTCGCGCGCGGAGGCGCCACGACGCTGGTCCGGTTGCGCGCGACCCTGCCGTTCATGCGGTTTCTCGGCGCGGCAGCCCTGATCGTGGCGCTCGCCCGACCGCAGATCGTCGAGCGCGAGGAGGAGATCCGGACCGAGGGCATCGACATCATGCTCGCGCTCGACATCTCGGGCTCCATGAAGGCGGAGGACTTCAAGCCGGAGAACCGCCTCAACGTCGCGAAGCAGGTGGTCGACGAGTTCCTCGGCCTGGTCACGAACGATCGCATCGGCCTCGTGGTGTTCGCCGGCCAGGCGTTCACGCAGTGCCCGCTCACGCTCGACTACGACGTGTTGCGCACGATGCTCGCGCGCGTGGAGATCGGGATGATCGAGGACGGCACCGCGATCGGCACCGCGCTCGCGAACTGCGTGAACCGGCTCAAGGACTCCGAGGCCAAGAGCAAGGTCGCGATCCTGCTGACCGATGGCGAGAACAACGCGGGCAAGATCGATCCGGTGACGGCGTCGAAGGTGGCGAAGGCCCTCGGGGTCCGCGTGTACACGATCGGCGTGGGCAAGGAAGGCGGCGCCCCCATCCCGGTGGACCACCCCGTGTTCGGCAAGAGCTACGCGCGCAACCCGGACGGCTCGCTGGTGCTCACGAAGATCGACGAGAAGTCGCTCCGAGAGATCGCGAGCACGACGGGGGGCGAGTACTTCCGCGCGACGGACGCGGAGGCCCTGAAGAAGATCTACGAGCAGATCCTGAATCTGGAGCGTACGAAGTTCCAGGTGAAGCAGTTCGAGAAAGTGCAGGAACTGTACCGCTGGGCCGCCGTGCCCGGCGTCCTCCTGCTCGTCCTCGAGATGCTCCTCGCGCACACGCGCCTGCGGGTGCTGCCATGAGATTCTCCCGTCCCGAGCTCCTGTGGCTGCTGATTCCGGCGCTCGTCCTCCTGCCGACGTTCTTCGCGCTCGCGTTCCGGGCGGCGGACCGCGCCCGCCGGCGTCTCGTGGCGGAGGAGCTCGTGCCGAAGCTCGTCCGGGGGTTCTCGCGGAGCCGTCGCCGCACGAAGGCGATCCTGCAGACGACCGCCCTGTTGCTCGTGCTGTTCGCGCTCGCCGGTCCGCGCGTGGGCAGCCGCGAGATCACGGTGAAGCGTCGCGGCATCGACCTCATCGTGGCGATCGACACGTCGCGCTCGATGCTCGCACAGGACATCAAACCGTCGCGGCTCCTGAAGGCGCGCCGCGAGGTGGCGGCACTCCTCGATCGACTGGACGGCGACCGGGTCGGTCTCGTGGCGTTCGCCGGCGACGCGTTCCTGCAGTGCCCGCTCACGATCGACTACGGCGCGGCCCGCATGTTCCTCGACGTGCTCGACGTGAACTCCGTCTCCCGTCCGGGGACGAACGTCGGCGCGGCGATCCGCACCTCGCTCGCGGCGTTCGGCGAGGGCGAGTCCAAGCACCAGGCGCTGATTCTCGTGACGGACGGGGAGGACCTCTCCGGCGATGCGCTCGACGCCGCGGAGGAGGCCGCTCGCCGAGGGATCCGGATCTTCACGGTCGGCGTGGGTAGCGAGGCCGGCGAGCCGATTCCGGATCCGGAGTCGGGCTCGTTCCACAAGGACCGCAAGGGCGAGATCGTGATGTCGCGCCTGGATGCGGAGACGCTCGAGCGCATCGCGCTGGAGACCGGCGGCCAGTTCCACCGCGCTTCGATGGGCGAGCTGGAGCTCGATCGGATCTGGGACGAGCTGTCACGGCTCGAGGAACGCGACGTGGCATCCCGCGCCTTCACCGCCTGGGAAGAGCGCTTCCAGATTCCGCTCGGGATCGCGGTGCTGCTCCTGCTGCTGGACTTCGCGCTGCCGGAGCGTGTCCGCACGCGCCGGGAGTGGGAGGGTCGATTCGCATGAGGCGTCTGCTCCCGCTCCTCGCTCTGCCCTGGCTCGTGGCGTGGTCGTTCTTCGACCCGTTCCACGAGCACGTGGAAAAGGGAAATCGCGCGGCCGCGGAGGGACAGGCGAAGGAGGCGGTTCAGGAGTACGGCGAGGCGGCGCGGGAGGATCCCGGTTCCCCGATCCCCGACTTCAACCGCGGGCTCGCACTCGCCCAGGACGGCGACAAGGACGCGGCGCGCGACGCGTTTCTGGCCGCGGCGGCGGCCGAGGACGCCGACGTGGCCGCGGACGCGCTGTACAATCTCGGCAATCTGCACCTGGCGAACCAGGAGCCGGAACCGGCGATCGATTCCTTTCTCAAGAGCCTGGACCTGGATCCGAACGATCCGGACACGCGCCGGAACCTCGAGCTGGCCCTGCAGATGCAGGAACAGCAACAACAACAGCAGCAACAGCAGCAGCAGGACTCGGACGAGAACCAGGATCAGGACGAACAGCAGCAGGACCAGCAGCAACCGTCCGAGGACGAGAATCAGGACCAGCCGCCGGACGACACGCAGCAGGACGAGGCCCCTCCGGATCAGGAACAGCCGGAGCCGGATTCGGAAGAGGAGCAGCAGCCGCAACCCTCGGAGGAGTTCTCCAAGGAGGACGCGGAGCGCCTGCTCAATGCCGTGCAGAGCGACGAGTTGAAGGTGCTCGAGCAGCTCCAGCCGGAGCAGCCGGCCGTGCCGGGAGGGTCGCCCGATGACTGGTAGGAGATCGGCCGTCGCGCTGCTGGCGCTCGTGTTCGTGTTCGCGAGCGCGAGCGTGTCCGACGCGCTCGAGTGCCGGATCGAGCTGTCCCGCGCGGACGCCGCGGTGGGCGAGCCGTTCACGGTCTCGGTGGAGGTGCGGAACGACGGGGTGGG
>JAGQIB010000042.1 GCA_020431545.1 Gemmatimonadota bacterium | reverse complement strand
ATCTGAAGATACGCTCTCGTCGTCGACTCCTCGCCAGCTGCCACCGGATCGACCCAGATCCGCCGAGAAAATCGGAGACGCAACTCCCGGGGGAGTAGGATGAGTGGGGGGAGGCGGCGCGGGTCGTGTTTCGTGAATGTCCGGTTCGGATGCGTGGTGTGGAGCGAAGGTCGGTGCGTGGCCGGTCGTGGCGGGGCCTGCTCCGCGGGGCTGTGATACACTGCGCGTCCTTTCGTTCGGAGCCGGGACGGGGAGTGCGGGAGATCTCGTGAACTTCAGGGATGCGATGGCGGAGCCGCAGGGGAGTCTGGATCTGTTCGGGGGCGGGGGGGATCATCCGATCCTCGTGGGGCTGAATCCGCCGCAGCGGGAGGCCGTGGAGCACGCGGGCGGGCCGTTGCTCGTGCTCGCGGGCGCGGGGTCGGGCAAGACGCGCGTGTTGACGCGGCGGGTGGCGTGGCTCGTGGGGCAGGAGCAGGTGCCGCCGCGCGCGATCCTGGCCGTGACGTTCACGAACAAGGCGGCGGGCGAGATGCGCGAGCGCATCGCGAAGCTCGTGGGGCCGCACGCGCGCGACGCGTGGATAGGTACCTTCCATTCCATCGGCGTGCGTTTCCTGCGGATGGAAGCGGAGCGCGCGGGGCTGCCGCGCGACTTCTCGATCTTCGATCGGGAAGACTCGCTCGCGGCGATCCGGCGCGTGCTCGTGGAGGCAGGGCTGCCTCCGAAGGAGAATCCGCCGGAGCAGTTCCTCGCCGCGATCTCCAAGGCGAAGAACGGCCTCGTGAGCCCGGATCAGTTCGATGAGCAGGCCGGAGCGCCGTGGGAGCGGCTGGCCGCCCGCGTCTACCGCGCGTACGACCATTCGCTCCGCTCGCAGGCGGCGCTCGATTTCGACGATCTGCTGGTCCGTCCGGTGCTGCTGCTGCGGGAGCCGGAGGTGCGGGAGCGCTGGGCGCGACGTTTCCGGCACGTGCTCGTGGACGAGTACCAGGACACGAACCGCTGCCAGTACGAGCTGCTCCGTCACCTCACGCACGAGCACCGTCAGCTCTTCGTGGTGGGTGACGACGACCAGTCGATCTACCGTTGGCGCGGTGCGGACATCGCGAACATCCTCGACTTCGAGCGCGACTTCCCGGACGCCCACGTCGTGCGGCTCGAGCAGAACTACCGCTCCACCGGCCGCATCCTCGCGGCCGCGAACAGCGTGATCCGGCACAACGAAGGTCGCAAGGGCAAGGAGCTCTGGACGGAGAACGGCGAGGGCGAACCCGTCCCGCTGATCGAGACTCCCGACGAGCAGACTGAGGCGATGGCGGTTCTGAAGCTCGTGCGCGACGCGATCGAGCGCGAGGGCCGGAGCGCCGGCGATTTCGCGGTGCTGTACCGGACGAACGCACAGAGCCGGGTGATGGAGAACACGTTCCAGCTCGCCCGCGTGCCGTACCAGGTGATCGGCGGTCAGCGATTCTACGAGCGGCGCGAGATCAAGGACGTACTCGCGTTCCTGCGACTGGTGGTTAATCCGGAAGACGACGTGGCGGTGCAGCGCGTGATCAACGTGCCGCCGCGCGGTGTCGGCAAGAAGAGTCTCGAGGACCTGCAGGCCGATGCGACCGCGAACGGCGATTCGTTGCTCTCGGCGATGCGACGCGCGGTGAGCGAGCAGGGAGCTCCGCTGCGGGCCGCGGCGCGCAGCGCGATCGCGAGCTTCCTGCGGGTCGTGGACCGGGCGCTCGACGCGGCCGCGACGCGACCGGTCGAGGAGGTCACGGAGCAGATCCTGGAAGACGTGGGCTACGAGGCCTACCTCGAGGAGGACTCGCACAAGCAGTCCTACTCCCGCTGGGAGAACGTGACCGAGTTGCTCGCGTCCATGGGCGAGTTCACCGACGAGCCGGGGCGCGAGGAAGCGTCGGTGGCGGCGTTCCTGCAGGAAGTCTCGCTGCTCACCGATGCGGACGACGTCGACGAGGACGTGCCCCGGGTCACGCTGATGACGCTGCACAACGCGAAGGGGCTCGAGTTCCCGGTGGTGTTCATCAGCGGCGCGGAGGAGGGGCTGTTCCCGAACGCGCGCTCGGCCGATGAGCCGGGCGGTCTCGAGGAGGAGCGACGGCTGTTCTACGTGGGACTCACGCGGGCGCGCGAACGCGTGTCCGTGCTGTGGGCGTCGTCGCGGCGCAAGTGGGACGGCGTGAGCTACACGGTACCCTCCCGGTTCCTGGACGAGATCGACCCCGAGCACGTAGTGCGGCAGACGGTGGGAGCCCGCCCGTCGAGCGGCGGCGGATACTCGCGCTACGGTGGCGGGTCGTCGGGTTCGCAGCGCCCGTACGGGCGCGGGGCGGGCGGCGCACGCCACGTCTCGGTGGAGACCTGGGAGTCGCGGCGGGCGGAGCGTCGGCCGGCGGCGGAGGACGTGCCGGATTACACGCCGAGCTACGAGGATGACTCGCAGGAAATCGCCGCGCTCAAGCCGGGGATGCGCGTGATGCATCCGAGCTGGGGCGAGGGGATCCTCGAGGACATCGAGGGCTCGGGGGAGCGTACGAAGCTCACCATCCGGTTCCGCGGCGGCATCCTGAAGAAGGTGCTCGCGATGTACGCGAAGCTGGATCTGCTCGGGTGACCGGGATGCCGCGTCGTGTCGCGGCGATCGGCCGGTTCGCGCCCGTTCTGATGGCCCTCGGTCTCGCGCTCGGTGTCGCCGCGTGCGATCGATCGGAGAGCCCGCGCCGGCCCACGCTCGCGGAGCAACGTCGCGCCGGGTTCCGCGCGGGTCCGCGCGACGTGATGGTGTATTTCGCACGACCCGAATCCTGTGCCGTGTCGGGCTTCGCGCGGCGCGTGGACGGCGACACGCCGGTCGCCGTCGTGCGGGCCACGCTCGACTCGCTGCTTGCCGGGCCGCACGACGACGAGCGGGCGGCCGGCTGGATCTCCGCGATCCCGGACACGGCCGAGACCCGTCGCCATCT
>JAGQIB010000041.1 GCA_020431545.1 Gemmatimonadota bacterium | reverse complement strand
GGCAGCGCATTCTTCTGGGGGCCCGCACTCCACGAGAAGCAGTTCGTCCAGATCGATCAGCTCACGACCGGTCACTACGAGATCTCGCGCTGGTTCGTCCCGCCGCTCGCGTTCTTCGGCCGCGGCGAGTTCCCGGGGATCTCCCAGGAGCTGCCGATGACGTTCGAGCTCGGCTGGGCGCAGTGGCTCGGCATACTGCTCCTGGTCGCCGTCGCGATCGGGACCCGCGCCGGTCGGTTCGCGAGTCCGGAGTCTCCGCCCCCCGCGCGACGGGCGCTCGTCGTACTCGGCGTGGCGCTGCTGGCGGGCGGGCTGTTCCTCACGACGCGCGCGGCCGCGCCGGTCTACGCGGCGTTCCCGCTGCTGACGTTCGTGCAGTTTCCGTGGCGGTTGCTCGCCGTCGCCACCGTCGGAGCCGCGCTGCTCGGCGGGCTCGGGGCGGACCGGCTCGCCGACGTCGTGGCGGGTCGGCGGCGGTGGGCACTCGCCGCGGGCCTCGTTCTCGGGACGATCGCGCTCGCCTGGCCGCTCGTCGGGCCGAAACGCAACGGTCCGCTTCCCGCGGGGATCCTGGACCCGAGTTCGCTCCAGGCAACGCGCAACACCACGACCGCCGGCGAGTACCTGCCGCGGGAGGTCACGACGATCGGGCGACCGCGGTCGTTCGAGAACGGTGTTCGCGCCGACGGGACCACGCGGGTGCTCGAGGCGAACCGTCGCGCCGGCCGCTGGTCCTTGCGGATCGAATCGGACACGCCGGCGCGGGTGACGCTCGTCGACCTGTACTACCCCGGGTGGACCGCGACCGCGAACGGCGAGACGCTCGAGCTCGGCGCCACGGACAAGACCGGGAATCTCTGGTTCGAGGTCCCGGCCGGCACCACGGACGTGGACGTCCGGCTCGAGCCGCTGCCGGTCCGGCGCGGCGCACGGATCGTGTCGGCGATCACCTGGGCCGCACTGCTGGCCGTCGTGCTCGCTTCCCGGGTCCTCGGGAACCGCTCATTCCACAGGCGGCACCGCGCGGCCGGACGGTCGACGTCGATCGCGTAGCGCCGCCACCAGATCCCGACCGGCCAGCGCGACCACGAGCACGAGCGGCGGGCCCAGCTGGTAACGGAACCGGTTGTTCTCGCCGTACTCGAGCAGGATTCCGGTCGCCGACACCCACAGGATCGTTCCGAGCAGGAACGCCGTCACGAGTCGCTCCTCGCGTGCGACCCGCCCCCGAACGAAGCTCACGAACAGCGCCGCCCCCGCCACCAGCACCAGCCCCCGGACCGCCCACGACCGCTGCATCGCTTCGAACGGCGCGATCGATCGGCGTACACGGAACCGGATCGGCCTCACGAACGAGTCGTCCGTGACCGGATCCAGGAATCGGCGCGACGTCCAGCGCACCGAACGGGCGAAGGCCTCGGGATGCGCGCGGAGGAGCGTCTTCGTGTCCTTCAGGTACTCGGCGGACGCGATCGGATAGATCCAGTGGTTGTAGTTGACGGGGTTCTCGCGCGTGCGGGTCTTCGCCGTTTGATCCAGCGCGGGAATGCCGGTGTCCCCTCGCGTCGGGGCGAGCAGCGTCACGTACTTCTCGGGAGGCGAGAACTCCCACTCGCGCGAGATCGGTGACAGCTCGCCGGACGCGATCAACGCCTCCACCTCGGCGGGCGGCACACTCTCCGTGAGCATGCGGTGGGCGCTGTTGCCTCCCCAGGAGCTCGTCCCGAAGAAGCCGAAGAGCACGAGGTTCTTCGCCGCGAGCAGAAACACGGGCGCCACGGGAATCGCGGCACACGCGAACGCGCGTCGTCGACGCCCCTTCGGCGCGAACGCCACCGCGGCCGCCACCGCCGCCGCGAAGTACAGCGGATGGAACAGGCTCCGCAGAAGTCCGAGCGCTCCGAGCGCGGCGAATCCTCCGGCCAGATCCGCCCCCGGCTCGCCCCGGGATCGCGCGAGCAGCGCCGCGGCCACCGCGAGCAACGCGGCCGCGAGGTGCGGGTAGAAGAACCAGTGCTCGTACACGACGACGGTCGGCGTGGACGTGGCAGCGAGGGCCACGACGCCGGCCGCCCACGCCGGCCAGCGGAACGAGCGAAGGGCGAGGAACAGACCGAGGCACGTCGCGAGCCCGGCGACGAGATACAGCACGGAGAGCGGGCGCCCGGGATCCTCCGGCGCGACCTTCAGGGCCAGGCCCGCGATCGCGTTGAACAGGGGCGGCTGCGCGTGCAGGTACCACAGGCTCTGCGCGAGATGATCCCGCAGCAGCGGCGGATCCAGCAGCTGCGCGAAGTAGTCGATCGTGTCCGCGCGGAACGGGATGCCGGCGCGGCTCCACGCCAGGCGGCCGACCAGAAACGTCACGGCCACGAGCAGGGAGTCGCGATGTCGGCGCACGAAGCCTCCGGGGCAGCGAGGTCCGCCCGGAGGATAAGGTGTCGCGTCGATTCGAGCTACGCGGGCGTATCCGGGATCCCTCCGACCCGAGATGGGGCGCGAGAGATCGGTCCGTGGTGCGGAGCGGGGCCCGCGCCGCCCCCGCTTCGCGCGTTGCCGGAGGGCCTCCCGGGCCCTATCCTGGGTGATCGCGAATCCCATCGACCGGAGTTCCCATGTCCACCTCGCCGGAAGTGAGAACACTCGAGATCATCATCGCGCACAGCGCCGGGACCTGTTTCGGCGTGGAAGACGCGATCGAGATGGCCGAGCGGACGAAGCAGCCGATCCTCGGCCCGATCGTGCACAACCGGCTCGTCGTGGAGGGGCTCGCGCGTCAGGGCATCCCCGTGCTGGAGCGCTACTCCGATCTCTCCGGGCTCACGGGCCAGGGGGTGGACGAGGTCGTCATCACCGCGCACGGCTATCCGCGCGAGCTCAAGGAAGACCTCGATCGGCGCGGCATCGTCTACCACGACGCGACGTGTCCCGTGCTGCTCAAGTGGGTCTACGGCAAGATCCGCAAGTTCGAGAGCGAGGGTTACAAGGTGATCCTCGTGGGGAACCCGGATCACGCGGAGATCATCGCGAGTCGTTCGTACGGTCGCGACATCCACGTCGTGTACTCGGACGAGCACGTGGCCGCGTTGCCGGACGATCTCGGTCCGAAGACGGTCGCGTTCTGCCAGACCACGATCACCCGCAGCAAGTTCGAGGCGCTCGTGGAGAGGATCCGGGCGACGAAGTACCCGGGTCTCAAGGCGGTCGACACGCGCTGCAAGCCGGTGAAGAACCAGCAGGAAGCGGTCGCGCGTCTCGCGCAGTGGGTCGACGCGATGATCATCGTGGGCGGGTTCAACTCCTCGAACACCACGAACCTCGCGCGCATCTCGAGCGTCCATCTGCCGGAGGCGACGTATCACGTCGATTCGCCGGATCTCGTGCAGAAGGAGTGGCTCGAGAACGTCTCCCACCTCGGGATCGGCGGCGGCACCTCCACCCCGAAGGATCAGATCCGCGCCGTGCAGCAGCGGGTGGCCGAGCTGTTCGACGGCCACGTGCTGTACCGGCGCGAGGATCGCGACGGCGAGATCGAACGCGACGACTTCGGCGCCGACGAAGAGCTCTAGTGTCCCGAGCTCCCGTTCGTTCTCCGGCGCTTCTCGGAGGGAGGGCCCGATGACCCGAGCGCAGCGGCTGGCGTTTCTCAAGGTGCTCGCCGCGTTCGCCTGGGCCGACGGAGAAGTCGAGGCGAGCGAGCGCAACCGGATCAAGATCCTCTTCAACTCGTTCGAGCTGGAGAGCGGCGCCCGCCACGAGGTCGACTCGCTGCTCGCGGAGCGCGTGGACTTCGACGACGCGATCGCCCTCGCGAAGGAGTTCGCGGGAACGTTCGCGCTCCCGGGCGCGCGTCGGCAGCTGCTCGACGAGATCGAGACCCTGCTCGGCGCCGAGGACGAGCGGGCGAAGGGCGAGCGGGAACTGCTGGAACACGTGCGCGCCATCCTCCAGGGCCACGGGCCCGTCGACGGACTCGTGGACCGCATGCGCGGCCTGTTCTCGCGCACGCTCTTCGCGAAGAACGAGACGGAGGAGGACGCACCGGATCCGGAGGCGCGCGACCGCGATTTCCTCGCCGCCGTCACGGAGGATCGCCCCGGCGCGGACTCGGATCTGCAGCGCCTTTGCGCCGACTACTCGCGCCGGGCCACGATGGAGGAACGTCTCGCGATCATCGACCGCATGTTCGCGCAGGCGGCGGCCGACGGTCCGGTCTCGAAGCGCGCCGAGGAGCAAGCCCATCGCGTCGCGCATCTCCTCTGGATCTCCACGGCCGAGTACCACGGCGTCCGCGACCGCTGGCGGGATCGACTCGCGTGAGCTCCCGCCTCGAGCATGCGATCGCGCTCGCGGTCGAGCTTCACCGCGGCCAGACCCGCAAGGGCGGCAGCGCGCCGTACGTGCTCCACCCGTTCGCGGTCGCGGCGCTGGTCGCGGACCACGGGGGCACCGAGGACGAGATCGCGGCCGCGCTGCTTCACGACGCGATCGAGGACAGCGGCGGCGACGCCGCGCGCGCGCGGCTTCGCGACGAGCTCGGACCGAACGTGCTCGCGATCGTGGAGGGCTGCACGGACACGGACCGCGTGCCGAAGCCGCCGTGGCGGGAGCGCAAGGAGGCGTTCATCGCGTCGCTCGCCGGGGCTCCGGCGTCCGTGCGCCTCGTGATCGCCGCGGACAAGCTCCACAATGCCCGCACGACGCGACGGGATCTCGAGCGGCTGGGGCCCGTCGTCTGGGAGCGATTCCGCGGCGGACGCGACGGCAGCCTCTGGTACTACCGCCGGGTCGCCGAGGAACTCGCGCGCGGGTTCGAGCACCCGATCGTCCGGGAGCTGGCGGACGAGGTCTCGGCCCTGGCGACCGCGGCCGACGTCGCCTGAGCGCCGCCCGGCCCGCACGCAGGACGGCCGGTCGCCCTTCCGCTCCGGATCCCCGCTCGCCACGAAGATCGGCGGGCGCACCCGTCAATCTCCTTCCCCTTCGGCGGTTCCCCGGAGGCAGGTCGAACGGACCGGCCGGGTTCCTGACGTGCAAGTTCGAGCGCGGACGGCTCGAGCCCACGAGCTCCCGCGCCCGATTCGACGTTAGCCACGATCGCGACGATCCACGACACCGGTGGGATCGGTGGTCGATCGCGGGGGACGAAGACTCCGCTGCGCGGGCCCGGGCGCGGGTCGCCCCACGTCCGACGGCTGCCCCTGTGGCCCGGTCCGTCCCACGCCCCTAGGCGGTGCCTTCGAGCAGCTTCTGGAGACCGTCGCGGTACCCGCGGCTGGACCCGAGGCGCGTCCCGTCCTTGAGGATCACGACGTACTCGCCGTGGGAAACACCCTCCAGCTGCTTGATCCGATCGAGGCTCACGATGAGGCGCCGGTGGATGCGCAGGAACCGGTCCGGATCGAGCCGACGTTCCAGGCGGCTCATCGTCTCGCGCAGCAGGTGCGACTCCCGGCCGACGTGCAGCTCCACGTAGTTGCCGGCCGCCTCGATCCAGTCGATCTCGTCCGCCCGCAGGAAGAACACGCGCCCGCCGGACTTCACCACGATCCGATCCAGGCGCGTCCGCCGGTCCTCGATCTCCTCGAGCAGCGCCACGAGGCGACGGTCCACCTCGCGCCCGTCGCCGCTCCGTCGGGCGACCTCCGCCCGGCCGCGCTCGAGCGCCAGACGGAACCGGTCGCGGTCGAACGGCTTCAACACGTAGTCCAGCGCGTGCACCTCGAACGCCCGCACGGCGTACTCGTCGAACGCCGTCACGAACACGACGACCGGGCGATTCTCGGCTTCCAGGGCTTCCAGCACGCCGAACCCGTCGAGGTCCGGCATCTGCACGTCGAGGAATACGAGATCCGGCGTGTCGGCCTCGATGCGCTCCACCGCCTCGCGGCCGTTCGCGCACTCGCCGAGGATCGAGACCTCGGTCTCCTTCTCCAGCAGGTTGCGGATGCGATCGCGTGCGAGCGGCTCGTCGTCCACGATCAGCACTCGAAGGTCGGGCATCAGTCTCCCTCCATTTCGGTCGGAATCCGCGCCGCCGAGCGGAACGGGAGCGAAAGGGTCACGTCGAGGCCGCCGCCCTCCGCGTTCGTGAGAGTCATTACGGAAGACGGTCCGTACAGTTGCCGCAGCCGTTCCCGGGTGTTCGAGAGGCCGACGCCCTCGCGGATCTTCGACGGGCCGGGCGCGAGCCCGGGACCGTCATCCCGGACCCGGAGCATCAGATCACCGTTCCGGCGGGCCGCCACGATCCGGATGTGGCCGGCGTCCGAGCTCGGAGCCACGCCGTGGCGGATCGCGTTCTCCACGATCGGCTGCAGGATCAGGCTCGGGACCCGGGCTTCCAGCGTCCCCGGTTCGACGTCCATGTCCACCCGGAGACGGTCCGGGAAGCGAACCTGTTCAATCTCGAGATAGCGTCGCAGGAAGTCCAGCTCCTGGCGCAGCGGGACCTCGGTGGAGCGTCCGGTCTCCAGCGTGAGCCGCAGGAAGTCCGAGAGCCGGGCGAGCATGCGCTCGGCCGCGGCGACGTCCCGGCTCATCAGCGCGGAAATCGCGTTCAGCGTGTTGAACAGGAAGTGCGGATTCAGCTGCATGCGGAGCGCGTGGAGCTCGGCGCGCGCGAGCTGCGCCTCCATCCGCGACGCCCGCACCTCTCCCTCGCGGTAACGACGGTGATAGTCGAGGGCCATCTGCAGGAACACGAGTCCCCAGTACGTGAGCACGTCGAAGTGGAAGCGCGCGAGGAACAGCGACGCGAGGAGATCGTCGATCGAGACGTTCTCGTACGTGCGCCACCGGAGCCACAGGGCGGCGCCGTACAGCGCGGAGTGCGCCGCCATGAACGTGACGCTCAGCCCGAGGTGGACGAGGAGGTTCCGGAACGGCGCCCCGCGCCCGAGGGGGAACGGCCGATACAGACGGAACACGAGCGGCGCGAGCAGCGCCCACAGGTACCAGTCCAGCAGCGACCACGCGATCGCGTCGCGCCAGCTCACGGGCGGCCCGAGCAGCTGGTACGAGTAGAACATCCGGTTCGCGAAGAACAGCGCGACCGCGGTCCACCCGATCATCACGGGTGCCACGCGACGCCAGACGGACGGCGCTCTCGGCGGGAAATCTCGGGACGATGCCGTCATCGAACGCTCCGACGGGGGTCTCTCCACGATAATCCCCGCCCCGTGGGCTCCGGAAGGCTCGAGCCCGGGCGTTCACGGCCGAAAACGGCCGGTTCGTCCCCCGAAGGGGGTTCGGAGAGCCCTACCTCGCCGCGGAAGTCGGCCGGACGGAGCCCGCCGGCGGGCGGACTACCAGGGCGTCGGGATGTTGAAGTAGTAGGTGAATCCGACCTGCCCGTCGAAACCGGACCAGTCGAGCTCCGTCCCGCCCCGGCGCAGGCGCGGCCCGTCGGCGGTGTCCTCCACGACCGGCACCGCGACGAACGCCTGCTCGTTCACCGGATCGACGAGCGAATCGAGACCGGTGATCTCGGGATCCTTCACCCGCGCGAGGCGATAGGTCGCCCGCGCATGGATGAACATGTGGTCGGAGACGTTCTTCTCGAAGAACATCGCGTAGTGGGAGCCCCAGCTCTTTCCCTTGAGCTCGATCACGCCGAGCGTGAAATCCTGGTCGTTCCGCCCCTCGGACAGCGTCTGCTTCGCCTGCGAATCGTAGCGCCCCACGCCCGCGAGGAACCCGAAGCGCGTGTCGCGCTTCGACTTGAGGAAGTCCCAGCCGAGCGACACCATCATCGCCGAGGCGGGCACGTCGACCTGGTTCTTCGCGGAGATGCCGCCGATCGTCTCGCTCTGGGAGACGTGCTCGTAGACCGCCTCGACCAGCAGACGACTCTTCACGATGGCCCGCAATCCGCCACCATAGCCGAGGAATCCGTTGAAGGGCTGCATCGTGACCGTCGTGCCCTGCGACTGGATCGCGAGGTTCATCGCCGTGACCGCCTCGTTGAACTCGGTCATCTGCAGGCTGCCGAACGCGCCGAACACCGTGATTCCGTACACGATCGGCGGGTACGGATCGAGCACGTCGTCCGTCACGGTCCCGACTTCCTCCAGATCCGTGATCTGCGCGCGGGCGGCCGAAGGGAAGCCGACCAGCGCCCCCACGACGGCGAGGGCGGCAAAAGCACGCACCGGCGCCGGCACGAACGAGGACCAGAACGAGGAGGTTTGGTGTCTCACGGGAACTCCTTGGCTGACCGCGGGCGTGAGGCGGGTCGGGCCCACCGATCCGGCGAAATCGCGGGAGCGGGCCCATCATTTTCCAACGAATTGCCGGAATATCAAGGGGATTCCCGCCGGAAGACGCGCCGGCCCCGTGGGGAGCCCCTCGAGCGGGCCGACCGCCGCGTCGGACGCCCTCTCCCTTCCGGCCGCCCTTGCGAGCGCCGGGACGGACGTCTAGGATTGGCCTCCCCCTTGTGGTGCGAAAAGTGTGTCTGGCGGCCCCGGGTGGCCCGTTTGGCGCATCGACCGGTGCCGGCGATTCGGTGGATGCGCGGAGGGCGACACTCGGCTCGGCCCTTCGGACCGAGACACACTTTTCGCACCACGACCCGGAGGTCACCATGTCGCTCGATCGCCTCGATGCCGCCCTTCGGCAACGCGTGAAGCAGCGCCGAGTGAAAGCGCCGGTCGATCGCGTCCGTGAAGTCTTCGAGAATCGCGCGGAAGAGCGCGTGGCGGGTCGGGAAGGCGCGGTAGACGAGAGGGCGCGACACGCCGGCCCGCTCCGCGAGCGCGCTCACCTGCAGCTTCTCCAGTCCTTCCTCGGTGAGGATGCGCGACGCGTCGTCGAGCAGCTGGCGACGTCGCGCGTCGGGGGAGAGGCGGCGGGTCTTCGTCGGCGTCGACGCGCGCGCGCCCTTCGTCGGAGCCTTCGCCCGTCGGGCGGAAGACGCGGGCTTCGTCGCCGGCTTGGCCGATGCCTTCGACCCCGAAACCTTCGGCGTGCCGCGACGTGCCGCTTTCGCCGGGGCGTCCTCTTTCGTCTGCCGCGCCATCGCGGCGGAGCGTAGCAGGCGCCGCTCCTATCCTCGGCGGGCCATCCTTCGACACGTCCGCGTTGCGTTACACGGTGTAACGATCTAATTACGCTTCGTACGGAGGTCGGAGTGAAGCACGCGCGCTGGGTCGAGGGCTCGTTGCTGGGCGCGCTGCTGCTCGCCGGCCTCTTCTGTCCGCAAGGGCCGGCGGTCTTCTACGGCTCCCTCGCGCTCGCTTTCGTCGGCGTCGCCACGCCCATCCTCGTGGGGGCCGCGCTCGTCACGCTCGTCGCCGAACGCCGCACGCGTCTGCAGGGGCCGCGTCGCGCGCCGCGTCTCGTCTGGCGGTCGGCGAAAGACACGATGCTCGCGGTGCTCGTCGCGGCGTGTTTCCTCGCCTGGCCCTTCGCGCGGCTCTGGGTCGACGCCCCCACGGGGCTCGTCTGGACGGTCGACGAAGCGGGCGGTCTCTACGCGGTGATCTTCGGCAACCTCGCCGCGCTCGTGGTCCTCGACGCGTGGCTCTACTGGAAGCACCGCTTGTTGCACACGCGCCTGCTCTTCCCCTTTCACCGCGCGCACCACGCCTACCGCGACCCCACCGCCTTCGCCTCGTTCGCGGTCGGCACGGTTGAGTCCGTGCTCACCTTCTGGCCCATCGTGCTGCTCGCGTTTCCGTGGGCGACCCACTACGCGCCCGTCTACTTCGGGCTCGTCGGCGGCTTCGTCCTCCTCAACCTCTACCTGCACTGCGGCGCCACCTCGCGCCTCGTGGAGGCCACCCTTCCGCGGCTCGGCGTGAACACCTCCGCGTTCCACAACCGCCACCACGCGAACGCGAACGTGAACTTCGGCGAGGCGATGATCGTGTGGGACCTCCTGATGGGAAGCCACGAGGCCGCGGTGAAGGCACGGAGAACGTGAGCGTTCAGAGCACGAATCCGTCGCACGGAATCGTGCTCCTTCTTCTTCTCGAGGCCGCCGGCGTGCCCACTCCCGCCACCGAGCCCCGGCTCTGGCACGAACGGAATCCGAACGAGTGGGTGCGCTCTCAGGCTTCGTCGCGTCGCACCGGATCGGCGGTGGCCTCCGCGCGCCAAGGCGGCCAGATCCACACCAAGGTCGCGATCACCAAGGGGTTCGTCGCGAGCATGATCCAATAGCGAAGGTCGGGCCGCGCGGTGACGACGAAGAAGCCGGCCGTGAAGCCCAAGACCGGCAACACGAAGCGCCGGTTGATCAACGCCGCGAAGAAGCCCGAGCCCGCCGCGTAGAGCGCGAAGTCGAGCGCTTGGGTGGTCGCGACCGAGAGGCCGAGTTGCAACGCGCCCAGGTGAAAGAGCCCGAGCGCCGCCATCGACAGCACGAAGATGGCCATCACGCGTCGGTTGATCCGCGTGCGAAGCAACGCGTCGCGAAACACCCAGGCCAAGCCCGAGAAACCGACCACCATCACGAAGGGCCAGACCGCGAGCTCGTAGCGCGCTTGCGTGCGACCCGTGTGGTCGCGCCAGATCGCGACGACGGGTTGAAGCACCCACGTCGCCGCGAGCACGAGCGAGAAGATCGTGCGTTGTCGCCGACCGACGCGGGGGTCCATCTCGCGGCGCTGTGCTTCCGCCGCGGCCAAGAGCGCGCGTTCCTCGGCCTCTTTCGCGAGCGCGACGTCGACCGCGGCCCGAAGCTCGGCCGGGACGTCCTGCAGCTCTTCGAGCAACGCGAGCGCCTCGGCCGTTCGCCCACGCGAGAGCTCGACCCGCGCCATCGACGCCAACGCCGCGTCGAGCCCCCGCCGCGCGCGAAGGTTCTCGGGCCACGTCGAGAGCGCCTGCAGGAAGCCGAAGCGGCATTGTCCGAAGGCCTCGCGAAGCGCCGCGTCGTCTTCGGTCCCCGCCGCCGCGAGCGCTTCGAGCACCACCCGTTGTTGGTCGGCCTCCCGCGCGATGCGGATCGAAGCGCGATGTTCGAGATGCTCTTCGACCGCCCGTCGAAACTCCCGCACCGACGCGAAACGCGCGCTCGCATCGTGCGCGAGCGAGCGCGCGAGCAAGCCACGTAGATCCGCCGGCAGGTCGTCGGGTAGCTCCGGCTCCGACAGAAGAATGCGCGCCAGAATCTGCAGCGCCGAATCGCCGCCGTGCGGGGGACGGCCCACGACGAGCTCGTAGAGCGTCGCGCCGAGCAGGTACACGTCGGTGCGCTCGTCCACGCCGGCCGCCCGACCGCGCACCATCTCCGGCGCCATGTACGAGGGCGTCCCGACGATCTCGTCGCGAAGCCTCGGAAGGCGCGGATCGGCCTCCGAGTCCAAGGTCGCGGCGAGACCCCAATCGACGAGGTAGACCTCGCCGAAGCGACCGAGCATCACGTTCGCCGGTTTCACGTCGCGATGGACGATGCGCAGGTCGTGCGCCCGCTCGAGGGCGCGGCACACCTGACGGAGCACGTTCAGGTGCCACGCCAGCGGATCGTGCGCGCCTTCGGTGCCGTTCGGATCGCGGAGCACCTCGTCCCAAGGCCGCCCTTCGATGCGCTTGAGCACGACGATCGGCATGCCGTCTTCGCCACGCACGATGTCGTGCACGGGCACGACGTTCGGATGCTCGAGCGCGCCGGTGACGATCGCCTCGCGCACGAGCTGTCCGACCGCCTGCGTGCTCTGCGTCCCGCGGCGCAACGTCTTGGCCGCCACCTCGCGTCCGAGCGTGCGTTGTTCGGCGAGATGCACGACGCCCATGCCGCCCTCGCCGAGCACCGGTCCGAGCCTCAACGGCCCCTCCGGCAAGAGCGGCGTCTCGTCCGCGTGGCCACGAAGCGTCTCGCGCGGCGCCTCCACGACCTGACGCGCGACGCTCTGCAGCATCGTCATCGCCTCCGCGCTCGGAAGCCGCGACGCGTCGCCGACCGTCGCCGCGAGCCCTTCGCGGTCGAAGGCGGTGTCGCGCTCGCTCATCGGCGCGAGGGTAGCGCCTGCAGCAGTCCGCGCTCCACGGATCTTCCCGACACGTCTCGGCGCGCTCGGTGTGTACGCTCGCGGCGATGCGAGAGACGCTCCTCCGAGCCGCGCGCGCCAACGACGTGGCCGCGCTTCAAGCCGTCCTTCCGAAGGTCACGGAGGCCGACGTGATCGCGGCGCTCTACGCCGCCGCCGAAGCCGGATCCGCCGACGTGATCGCCCCGCTGGTGGCGCGTGAGCCGGGGCTCTACCGGAGCTACGCCCTGGTGATCGCGGTGCTGCACGAGCGCGACGCGGTGATCGACGCGCTGCTCCCCCTGCGGGCCCGGCCGACCTTCACGTACCTCGACCGAAGCCCGATCGTGGAAGCCGTGCGGCGTGGTCGCGTCGACTACCTCGAGCGCTTCGCGTCCTCGCGCGACAAATGGAACGAGATGCACCTGCCGCCTCAAGGCGACGAGGCGCTCGAAGCGATCGACGACGGCTACTCCGCGTTGCTCGATGCCATTCGTTTCGATCGCCTCGACGCGCTTCGCGCGGTGCTCCCCCACGTCGACGTGAACCAGCTCACGTGGACGGGCCGTACGCCGCTCGAGCTCGCGGAGGCCCTCGGTCGCGACGCGATCGTCGCGGTCTTGAAAGAAGCGGGCGCCACGCGCGCGGACCCGACGACCTTCAACGCGTTTCAATGCGCGACCTACGGGCTCGTCGAGCGCTTGCGACCCTTCCTCGACGATCCCGCGAACCGCCGCTTCTTTCGCAGCTACCTCACGCTCGGCGCGCAGATGGGCCACGTCGAGGTGATTCACGAGGTCGCCTCGCGTGGCGCCGACGAGAAGGAGCTCTCCGAGGCGCTCGGTTTCGCCGCGCAGCGCGGTCGCCTCCCGGCGCTTCGCGCGCTCTTGGCCTACGGCGCGAACGCGAACGCGACCTCGTCGATCGGCTACTCCGCCGTGCATTGGGCGGCCGCCCGAGGACGCGTCGACGTCTTGCGCGAGCTCGCGGACGCCAAAGCGAAGCTCGACAAGGGCACCAAGGGCGATCGCACGTCGCCGCTGCAGCTCGCGATCGAGCGCGGTCACGTCGACGCACTGCGTTGGCTGCTCGACCGCGGCGTCTCCCCGAACGCGCGCGCGTCCGACGGAAGCACGCCGCTCGACGACGCCCGCCGCCACGCGATGTCGGACGTGTTGGTGCCGCTGCTCGAAGCGGCGGGCGCCCGCGGCGACTTCGCCAAAGAGGTCGCCAAGACGCTGAAGAAGAAGCTCAAGAAGGAGCAGCGCAAAGCCTTCGTGCCGACGCTCGGGCCCGACGTCGCCGACCCACGCGCGAGCCGCTAAGGCGGTCGGCCCTACCTGAGCGCCGACGCGCCGCGCCCGACCCACGCGGGCGCGCCGATGCGGCTGGTGCTCCAGCTCGACCTCGCGACGCTCCCCGAAGATCCGGCCGTCGGCTTGCTGCAAATCTTCCAAGGCGGTGGCACCCAGCTCGCGCGGATCGTCGCCGCCGACGCCGCGCCGATCGCCGACGAAGGCCCGGCGTGGAACGGACGGGCGATCGTCGGCTTCTCGAAGGCGAAGGCCGACTTCCCCTCCGTCGCGCACGACCCCGCACGCACGGAAGGGACCCTCGACGACGACCAGCGCGCGACGCTTCGCGACCTCCACCTCGGGGGCGACAAGGTCGGCGGTTGGCCCGATTGGCTGCAGGATCCCGTGTACCCGGCGCACGAAGGTCGAACCTTCGATCGTCTGCTCGTGCAGCTCGTCGGAGGCCGCCTCGTGCCCGCCGACTTCGGCGACGCGGGACACGCCTACGTCTTCGCGGATCCGAACGACCCGTCGAAGGTCGCGCTCGTCACGCAATCGTATTGAGCATGCGCCGCCGCCGCGTCTGCCTCTTTGGTGCTGAGGGCAGCGCTGATCGTGTGCGAGGTTCACTTTCGACGCGTTCCGGGCCAGGTGCGCACACACCGTGGTCGTGAAGGCACGGTGTACGTCGCTGGACGAGGGATTCTCCACGCCGAAACCGCTCGGCACGACCCGTGCTCTGCCGCGCGCCATGGTCACGCGTCGGCTCTGGCTCCTCGTGCTCCCCCTGGCGATCGCCGCGGGATGCACCCCTCGCGTCTACTCGCCGCCCGGCCGCGCGATGCCGCTCGAAGCGCCGACGCCACTCGGCGAGGGGAATACCGCGGTTCAGGTCGAAGGAGGCGTCAGCGGCATGGTCTTCGGACCGAGCTTTCTGCACGGCTCGGTGCGCTTGCGCCACGGCGTGAGCGACCAGCTGGAAGTCGACGG
>JAGQIB010000040.1 GCA_020431545.1 Gemmatimonadota bacterium | reverse complement strand
ACCGGATCGCGTTCACGATCCGCGAGCCGATGGGCGTGGTCGTGGCCCTCTCCGCATTCAATCATCCGGTGAACCTCATCGCGCACCAGGTCGCGCCCGCGCTCGCCGGCGGCAACACCGTGGTGGTCAAGCCGGCGAGCACCACGCCGCTGTCCGCGATCCGGATGGTGGAGATCTTCCGCGAGGCGGGCTTCCCGCCCGAGTCCGTGATCTGCACGCCGTGTCCCGGCGCGGCGGCGGAGCAGCTCGTGCGCGATCCGCGCACCCGCTTCGTGACGTTCATCGGGAGCGACTCGGTCGGCTGGCACCTGCGCTCGGTCATGAATCCGGGCGCGCGCTTCTCCCTCGAGCACGGCGGCGAGGCGGCCGTGGTGGTGGCGAAGAGCGCCGACGTCGATCGCGCCATTCCGGCGCTCGTGAAGGGTGCGTTCTACCACGCGGGGCAGGTGTGCATCTCGGTGCAGCGGATCTACGCGCACGCGTCCCTGCGTGAGGAACTCGAAACGCGCCTCGTGAAGGCGGCGGCGAAGCTCACGGTGGGCGATCCCACGCACGCGGACACCGACGTCGGCCCGATCATCACGCCGGAGGAACGGCAGCGCGTGGCCGACTGGGTCGGCCGGGCCGTGGAGCGCGGCGCGAAGCTGCTGCTCGGCGGCAACGAACTGCCGGGGCAGTGCTACGAGGTCACGGTGCTCGCTGATCCGCCGGAGGACTCCGAGGTCGTCACGCACGAGGTGTTCGGCCCGGTGGTGTCGGTGCTCGAGTTCGAGCAGGAGGAAGACGTGGTGGCGCGCGTGAACCGCTCGCGGAATCCCTTCCAGGCCGCGGTGTTCGCGCAGGACGTGGACGCCGCGTTCCGCCTCTCGCGCCGCATCAACGCGAACGCGGTCGTGGTGAACGATCACTCCGCGTTCCGCGTGGACTGGATGCCGTTCGGCGGCCGCGAGAACGCCGGCTTCGGGATGGGCGGTGTCCGCTACGCGGTGCACGAGATGACGCGGGAGAAACTGATCGTTCTGAATCTGCGGTAGGCGGTTGCGACGCGGGCCCCGGCGGATCTAGAATCGAAGCATGCAATTCGACACCGCATCTCTTCGCAGCCACGCCCCCGGGCATCGACGGTCCCGCGGCGCCGGCGTCCTCGGCCTCGCGGCACTCGTGGTGCTTCTAGGCCTCACCGCGTCCTCTGCGCGCGCCCTCGAGCACGGTCTCACGCGCGAATCGTACCCGGCGCCGGAGCCGCTGAACGACTGGCAGCGTTCCGGCGCGATGACGGTCTCGTACTACAATCTGTGCACCGGATGGTCCTGGGTGTGGAACACGTTCTTCTACCCGAATGACAGCTGGGGCGTGATGTTCGACGTTCCGGACGGCTCGGATCAGCTCCTCGGCCACTGGGAGTTCATGGCCTACGACAGTTTCGGGCGAGGGTACGTGCTGACGACCGTCGGTCGAGTGCAGGGCGGCGTCGTGGACTCGGTGCTCGCTTATCAGTCATACTATCCCTCCCGGGGCTGGAACTACTACACCTGGGAAGCACCGATCTCGGGGGAGATCGCGATCTACTCGTTCATCAGCGCGTTCGGCGGAAACAGTCCGGGACTGGTGACGGACAGACCGGCGATCGGGCCCGACGGCAGCGGACCGGCCTGCGGAACGTGCTACCCGATAGACCGGGAAGTGCACTCGAGATACTCGTTTACGTCCCGGAATCCGTTCCCGAACGGACTGACCTTCGAAGACGGGAGCGGCTGTCACGCCGAGCTGGTCTACGAGGCGGTCTTCGCGTCCTCGGCGACCGACGCCCCGGAAGTGGAATCACTCAGCTGGGGACGACTGCGGCGCATGTTCCGCTGAATCGGTGGAGCAGCCCGGGGCTCGACGCGATCTGGCGTCTCAGCGCCTCAATACCAACTTGGTTCGCAGGAGATCGTCGCGGCCTCGCAGGAAGTAGATTCCGGATGAAACCGCGCTCCCCCCGGTGTTCCGGCCGTCCCACAGGAAACTCCGCGTCGATTCGTCGACCGGGAGGAGGGAGACGGTCCCGACCCGCCGCCCCCGCACGTCGTAGATGTCCGCCCGCTCGGAGGACGTCCGAAGGAGAAGCTCACTGCCGACCACGTAGGTGACTCCGAGACCCTCGGGAAGCGGATTGCTGCGGTCTTGGTTCGCGACGTCCTGAACTCGCGTGAGCGGGAGCGGATCGCGCCAGCGACCGAACGAAGCGGAGGAGTGCGGGCCCGCGAACTGGAAGTCCCCACCCGTCCACAGGGCTCCGTCGAACTCGGCGAAAGCACGGACGCCTCCGCGTGTGACCGCCTCGGGCCAGGGCGCCCAGGCGCCGTCGCGGAGGACGAATACTCCAGAGTAGGTCCCCGCAACGAACTCACCGCCAAACGTGCCCAGGGAGTAGACGGTCGTCACCCCCGGGAGCGGAGGATCCTCCAGCCAGTCGACGCCGTTCCACGCGCGAAAACCGCCCCCGTTAGTCGCACCGGCCGCCAGCACGGGGCCGAGGGCTTGGAAGCATGTCGCGGGCTCCGGTAGACCGTGCCCCATGCCTTCCCAGGACGTTCCCGTCCAGGCGGCGACATGACTCGCGAGAGAAGGGCCCGCGAATACGAAGTCGCCCCCGACGACGAGCATGCCCTCGTAGGAACCCATGGCGGTGAGGATGCCGCGCGGGCCGACTCCGAGAGACTCCCACTCCGTGCCGTTCCAGCGAGCCACGTGCGCTTCGGATGGACCGACCTCGAAGTAGCCGCCCGCGTGGACGGCGCCGTCGTACCAAGCGAGACACGTGACGGTGTGATCGAGACCGGCACCGAGTGCCTGCCACTCCGTTCCGTCCCAGAGAGCGACGCGGGGTATCGGTCGGGTGCCCGAAGCCGTGAAGTCGCCTCCGGCCACGAGCCCCAGCGGCGTGGACGCCAGCGCGCGCACTCGCCCGTTCAGCCCGTCTCCCAGCGGAAGGAAAGTGCCCGAGTCCCACAGAGCGACGCCCGGGAACGCCTCTCCGTGGATCGCCGTGATGTCGCCGCCGATGGCGAGGTGCCCTTCGTGCGGTTCGAGTGCCCACACGGTTCCTTCGAAACCGTGCGGGGGCTCCGGCGCTTCCCAGGTGACGCCGTCGAAGCGCGCGAAACCCCGGACGATGTCCGACCCGACCGCCCGAAACTGGCCCCCGACGTGAAGCTTCCCCTGCCAGGACACCGCACTCCAGCACCAGCCGTTCGGCGCGACGAGATCGTCGAGCGCGCGCCAGGCATTGTCCTCCCACTTCACCACGTACAGCTTCCCACCGCCGTGGAAAGAACCGGTTGCGTACAGCACGCCGTCCGCGACCTGGAGGCCGAGCGCGGAGCCGTTCGCGTCGAGGTCCATCGGTTGCCACGTCAGTCCGTCCCAGCCGGCCGCGCGCACCACGGGCACGCCGCCCGCGAGCGAGAACGACCCGCCGACCACGAGCCGGCCTTCCGCCTCCACCAGGGCGTTGACGGTCGAGTTCACCCCGCCCAGGAAGTCGGTCCAGATCCCGGGGGCGAGCTCCACCGCCAGCCGCGACGCGGCGCCGCCGTTCACGATCGTGAACGTCCCGCCGATCGCCACGTTCGTTCCGTAGGTCGTGATGACGTTTACCGTTGCCGACACTTCCGCGTACTGCTCCCAGCTCGTGCCGTTCCACTTCGCGAGGCGGGCCGTCGGAGTCGAGCCGGAGAGCGTGAACTTGCCTCCCGCGAACAACTCGCCGGCGTGGACGTGCAGCGCGTAGACGTCGTCGTTGAAACCATCGCCGAGCGGCTGCCAATCGGAGCCGGTCCACCGCGCGACACTCGCCGCGGGTGTCGAGTCCATGCTCGAGAATCTCCCGGCGACGACGAGGTCGCCCTCGAACTCGACTGCGGCGTAGATCGCGCCGCCTTCCGAGCAACCGGTCGCGCCGAACGGCAGCCAGCCGGTTCCGTCCCAGCGAGCGATTCCGTTCGTCTCCGCGCGACTGAGACCGGCGAACGATCCCACGGCGAGGAGCTGGTTCTGATACACGAGCAATTGCCGGATGGTGGCGTCGTCCGGCTGCACACCGGTGCGCCAGAACGCGGAACTCCAGCCGCCGAGCGTTTGCGCGGACGCGGTCGCATTGCAGAGCGTGACCACGAGCGGGATCGCGGCGAGCGTTCGGAGTCGGGACACGGGCCCTCCGTGGGTGAGGACCGGGGGGATGGACGGAGTATAGCGGGATTCCTTCCCGGATGCGCGAACGGATCCGCGTGCCCCACGCCTTGCTCTGACCCGTCTCGCCGCGATAGCCTGAGGTCATGCGATACGAAACGTTCGGCGAATGGGTTCGTCCTGCAAGGTGCGTCGGGGCGCTCGCCCTGATGGTGCTCGGCGCGCTCGGGACGGGCACGCCGGCCCGCGGCCTGGAGGCGCAGCGCATCCGCCCCCGCCCCGACGATCCGTGGCGCGACGGCCCCCAGGTGACTCTCTCCTATTACAACCTGTGTACCGGTTGGGTCTGGCACTGGAACCAGCTCGAGTTCCGGGATCGGGAGGTGGTGGGGACGACCCTCGAAGTCCCGGCCGACTACGATGCCCTCGTGGGGCAGTGGACGTTCTTTGCCTACGGATTGTTCGGGCGCGGGTTCTGCGTGGGCCGAGTGGCCACGGTGAGCGGCGGCGTGGCGGATTCCGTGCTGGCGTCGTCCTACTTCATTCCGGATGCGGGGTGGAACTTCATCGAGTGGGACGTTCCCGTCTCGGGAGAGGTTTCGATCTGGGTCGAGGGCCCGGAGGTCGACTACCTGGGCGGAGTCGTGACCGAGAATCCGGGATTGGGTCCCGACGGGTCCGGGCCCGCGTGCGGTACGTGCTATCCCCTCGGTCGGGAGGCTCGGTCGAGGTACTCTTTCGGTGGCTACCCGCCCCCGCAGGGGGCCAAGTTCCAGGACGGAACGGGTTGCAGCGCCGAGCTGATCTGGGACTTCGTTCTCACGTCCTCGGGAACGAATGCGCCGACCGTCGAATCCACGAGCTGGAGCCGACTGCGAACGATGTTCCGCTAGGTCCCGCGATCACCGGACCAGGACGAGCTTCACGACGCGAGCCGAATCGGCGGCGCGCAGGAAGTAGACGCCGGCCGGCACATTCGAGCCGTCTTCCGCCCGTCCGTCCCAGAGGAACACTCTCGCAGCACGCTCCGTGTTCGACGACGAGAGGGACCGGACTCGTCGTCCGGACACGTCGAACAGCTCCGCCGTGTCGGACCGGGTCACGAGCCGCAGCGGGTCGAGAACGCGGTAGCGCTGGCTCCTCGCGATGCTCGAGTCGCTCCCCGGGATCCGAACGGCGCCGTCGCCGCCGCGTGGCGGCGGGAGGGATTCCAGGTCCAGTTCCGAGGGCACCCACCGGGCGACCGCCTCGGAGTGGACGTCGCCCGTCGTTCGGAATCCGCCACCGATCGCGAACCCCTGGCCGAAGCCGGCGATTGCTCGAACCGGACCGCCGACCACCGGCGCGGGCCAGGGCTCCCAGGCGTCGCCGTCCAGAACGCGGAGCGTCCCGTCCCCCGAGGGCGGCTCGTAGAGGAGTCCGAGAACGACCTCCCCGTTGCGGCTGCCCAGACTGGCGGCGGCGCGAGGTGGCATCGGGCCGGGTTGCCAGTCCGAACCGTTCCAGACCGCCGTTTCCGATCCGGCGGCCCAGAGTTCGGAAGCTCGCGTCGTCAGTGCGCTCGGAATGAACGAGAGGCCGCGTCCGAGAGGGACCCAGCCCTGACCGCTCCACCCGACGATCCGCGGAGCCAACTCGCGGCCGGCAATGACGAAGTCTCCCCCGAGGACGAGGAGATCTCCGTAGCTGGCGAGACATCGGATGCGATTGTTCGGGCCGGCGCCCAGCGGAACCCACTGCGTGCCGTCCCAACGGGCGGCGCGGGAGGCGTCCGGACCGAGTTGGAAGTCGCCCCCCGCGTAGAGGGCGCCGTCGTGCCAGAGAAGGGCGCGCACGACCGCGCCCAGTCCTTCACCCATCGCGTGCCAGCGGTCTCCATCCCACCGAGCGACGTGACGAAGTGGCTGGGAGTCGGAGAACTCGAACAGGCCCCCGGCGATCAAGCCCTCCGGAGTCTCCGCGAGAGCGTAGACGTCGTCGTCGAGGCCGGCGCCGAGCACGAAGAACTCGGCGCCGTTCCACGTGACGACACCGTTCGTCTCGATCCCGTTCGCGGTGAAGCTCCCGCCGCCCAGGGCCAGTCCGTCCCGGAACGGGGAGAGTGCGAGTACCTCGCCCTCGAGCCCGTGGCGATCGAGCGGTTCGTACGACCCGCCCGTCCACCGCACGACGCCGGCGGCGGGGCGATCTCCGACCAGCACCAAGCTCCCGCCGACGTAGTCCGCGCCCTGCCAGGCGCGGGACGTCCGGCAGGGGGCGTCGGGTTGCTCGGTCGAGACGAGCCGGCTCCAACCGAACCCGCTCCAGAGGGCGACGTATCGAACGTCCGCGTTCGAGAAGTCGCCCGTCGCGAGGATGCCGCCCGAGGAGGATCGCGAGAGCCCGCTCACCGCGCCGGCACCCGGGATGGACATCGCACCCCAGCCGCTGGGCTCCCAGTAGGCGACCTTCTCGGCGGCCCCGCCACCGGCCGAGGAGAAGTCGCCGCCGACGACGAGAACGGAAGAGTAGGGAAGGAGCGTGTTCACGGGCCCGTTCGTGCCCGCGCCGAGAGATGCCCAGGACTGATCGGATTGTCGGATCGCGATGTTCGCGGCCGGTTGCCCGTCGACGCTCGCGAAATCCCCCGCGATCACCAGCTGGTCGAACCGACTCGCGATGGCGCGAACGTCGCTGCCGGCCACGTCGACGACCGGCTCCCAGCTCGTTCCGTTCCAGCGCCCGAGATGCGCGATCGAGTCGGGCCCCGAGGCCGTGAACGGCCCGCCGGCGAACAGGACGCCATCGTGCACGTGAACCGCGGACACTCGATCGTCGAAGCCGGCGCCGAGGGGATGCCACGACACGCCGTCGAATCGAGCGATGTTCGCGGCCGGCACTCCGCCGACTTCCACGAAGCTTCCGGCCACGACGAGATCGCCGTCGAATACCGTGGCGCGCGTGAACCCGCATTCATCGTCGGGACAGGCGCTCCCGTTTCCGACGCGGTGCCACACCGCGCCGTCCCAGCGGGCGATCCCGGAACTTCGGGCGGGCCCGGCGCGCTCGAACGCACCGATCGCGTAAAGATCTCCCTGAAACTCGATCAGGTCGCTGACGCCTCCCGCGATCCCTCCCGACCAGAACTCGCCCGTCCAGTTCCCATCCGCGGCGGCGGCGGGTGTCGCAAGTGCGAGTCGGGCGACGAGCGCGATCGTGGCAACGCTGCTTCGATCCATGGGGACTCTCGCAAGCTCGAGGAACCTCAGCGTAACTCGAAATCGCGTGCCGTCTCCAGAGTCTCGGTCTCGACCGATCGGAGAGTGCCCGAGTGCCCTACTTCGCCTCTTCCAGCAGCTTCCGCACGCGCGCCATGCCCTCGCGGATCTCGTCCACGCTCACCGCGCCGACGGACACGCGCACCCAGCCGTCGCCCGCCGGACCCTCGAGCCCGAACGCTTCGAACGGCACGACGGCGAAGCCCGCGCCGAACAGCAGCGCCTGACGCAGATCCTCGTTCGAGCGGATCGTGCGTCCCGCCACCGTCTTGCCGGCGAGGTCGAACCGCACCGAGAGGTAGATCGCGCCCTGCGGCTCCACGAAGTCCACCGGAAGCCCGGCCGCCTGCATCTCCACGAGCGACTCGTGGATGAGTCCGAGTCGCGCCTCGAGCGCCTCGATCATCCAGCGACGGTGCGCGTGAACCGCGTCGCGGTCGCGCAGGAACCGCGCGAGGGCGACCTGTTCGGGACGTGGCGCCCACGCGCCGTAGTGTCCGGCGAGCTCGGCCATCTTCGCGATGAGCTTCGGCGCGGCCGTCGCCCAGCCCACGCGGAGACCGGTACCGCAGAAACCCTTGCTCACCGCATCGAGCAGCACGGTCCAGGGGGCGATCTCGGGCACCAGGCCGACCGGCGTGTGATGCTCGACGCGTCCGAACACCTGCGAGTGATAGACCTGATCGTAGACGAGCCACAGCGGAGTCTCGCCGGCCTTCGCACGCCGGACGTTCTCCTCCACGATCGCCTCGCAGATCCCCGTGAGCGGCGCCCGCTTGATGCACGTGCCCGTGGGGTTGAGCGGCGAGTTCAGACACAGGAGCCGCGCCTGCTTCAGGTAAGGCGCGAGGTCGTCGCGATCGAGGTGGAAGTTCTTTTCGGCCGTGACCGGGAGCGGCACGCCGCGCCCGCCCGACATCCGGACGTAGTGGTGGTTGTTCCACGACGGCACCGGATAGAGCACGAGGTCTCCCGGATCCACGAGCGCCATGTACGCGGAATAGAGCAGGGGACGGGCCCCGCCGGCGACGAAGAACGACTCCAGCGGATACTCGAGCCCGAAATCGAGTCGCAGGTGGTCGCGCAGCGCCGCGCGCAGATCCTGGACCCCTGCGACCGGCGGGTAGTTGGTCTCCCCGGCCGCCAGCGCCTCCTCGATGAGTCCGCGGTACCGCGCCGGCACCGGGAACTGGTCCGGACGGAAATCTCCGACCGTCAGATTCAGGACCTGGTCGCCGCGGGCGGCCATCTCGCGGATGTCGCCGGCGATCCGCAGGATGCTCGATCCCTCGACGGCCTCCGCGTAGCGCGACAGGCGGCTCGCGGGCGCCTTCGCGAAAACCTCGGACAGTTCCGGGTGCAATCGCGTGCTCCCCTCCATCGACGTCACCTCCCCGTCTATTTGCGCGTCGGCGGGATACCCATCTTCTCGATCGTCACTCGATCCTCGGCGAGGCGGTAGACGTCGCCGGTCTTCTCGCACGTGGCCCGGCCGTCGCCGCCGAACGCGAGTCGCGTTCCGTAGCGCCCGACCCAGCCGAGCCGCTTCGCGGGGCTTCCGACCACGAGCGCGAAGTCGGGCACGTCGCGCGTGACCACGGCCCCCGCGCCGACCATCGCGTGGCGGCCGATCGTGACTCCGCACACGATCGTGGCGTTCGCCCCGATGGACGCGCCCTCGCGGATCCGCGTCGACTTGAACTCCGTCTCGGGGTCCTTCTTGAAGGCGGCCCGCGGCAGGAAGTCGTTCGTGAAGCAGGCGTCCGGTCCGAGGAACACGTAGTCCTCGCAGGTGACCTTGTCCCAGACGGAGACGCCGTTCTTCACGGTGCAGAAGTTCCCGAGCACCGCGCCCGACTCCACGAACGAACCCTCGCCGATGTTGCAGCCGCGCCCGACCACGGCCCCTTTCATCACGTGGGCATGGGCCCAGATGCGACTCCCGGCCCCGATCTGTTCGGACTCGCACATGCCTTTCGCGTGCACGAAGACGTCTTCGCCCACTCGGATCCCCTCCCGGGTGCAAAGTGACGGTCCAGCATACGGGGGGACTCCGGGGTCTGGCAACGTCGCCTCGGGAGGGGCCGCGCCCGGCCTCCGGACACGCCTCCGGAGCATCGTCCGGGCCGGCGGCGTCGGCGCGCCCCGTCTCCCTTGGCCGCCGGATCCGAGAGACCGACTCCCCGGTCGGCGTCGTTCGCGGGGCCCGGACCCGGCGCGCCCGCGGTTCGACGGAAATGGGCGTCCCTTTCCGCGGGGACGGCCCTTTGGTACCCTCGAAAGCACTCGGATCGAACCCGGAACCCGCCGAAACAGCGGAAAACCCACCCGGAGGACCTATGTCGACGCAGATGACGGACCGCTACATCGATCTCGCGGAGCGGTACTCGGCCCACAACTACCATCCGCTTCCCGTGGTGATCGAGAAGGCCGCGGGTGTTTGGGTGCACGATCCGGAAGGCCATAAGTACATGGACATGCTCGCCGCCTACTCCGCGGTGAACCAGGGGCATTGTCACCCGAAGATCCTCGCGGCGCTGAAGAAGCAGGCCGAGCGCGTGACGCTCACCTCGCGCGCGTTCCACAACGACCAGTTCGGTCCGCTGTGCGAGCTCCTGCACGACATGACCGGCTACGACAAGGCGCTGCTGATGAACTCCGGCGCCGAGGCGGTGGAGACCGCGATCAAGATGGCGCGCAAGTGGGGCTACCAGAAGAAGGGCGTCGCCGCGGATCGCGCCGAGATCCTGGTGTGCGCGGGCAACTTCCACGGCCGCACCACCACGATCGT
>JAGQIB010000039.1 GCA_020431545.1 Gemmatimonadota bacterium | reverse complement strand
TGGCGGAGGGGAAGATGTAGGACTGACGCGGAAGGCGAGTGGGCCGGGTCGTGCCTGGCGCACGGGCCGGATCAGCCGACCTGCCGGATCACCCCGAGAAACTCCTCCCCGAATCGATCCAGCTTCACCTGCCCTACCCCGTGCAACTCTCCGAGCTCCCGCCGCGACGTGGGCCGCGCGGCCACCATCTCCAGCAGCGTGCGGTCCGGGAAGACCATGAACGGCGCGATGTTCGCCTCGCGCGCGAGCTCCAGGCGGCGCTGACGGAGCGCCTCGAACAGCGTGCGATCCGCCTCGTCGGTCAGGCCGGCCGCCGCGCTTCCGCCGCGGCCCGAGCGACCGCCGCGCTTGCGCCCGCTCCCGCGCTCGGGGTGCGGATCGCGGCGCAGCTCCACCGTGCGCTCGCCCCTCAGGACCGGCGCCGCTTCCTCCGCGAGCGAGAGCCCGCCGTAGCCATCGAGATCCACCGCGAGCAGCCCCGCCGCCACCAGCTGCCGGAACACGGACTGCCAGCCACGCTTGTCGAGTTCGCCGCCCACGCCGAACGTCGGCAGGCGGTCGTGCCCGAAGCGCGTGATGCGCTCGTTCGTGTTCCCGAGAAGCACGTCGATCAGGTGGCCCTGCCCGAAACGTTCGCCGGTGCGGACCACCGCGGACATCGCCTTCTGCGCGACGACCGTGCCGTCGAACGTCTCCGGCGGCGTGAGGCACGTGTCGCAGTTCCCGCAGGGCGGCGAATCCGTCTCCCCGAAGTACGAGAGCAGCACCTGACGCCGGCAACGCGACGTTTCACAGAAGCCGAGCAGCGCGTTCAGCTTGTGGTGCTCCACCCGCTGACGCTCGGACGACGCCTCGCCCTCGGTGATGAAGCGGCGGAGCTGCGCCACGTCGGCGAGGCCCCAGGTCATCATGGCGTTCGCCGGGAGACCGTCGCGGCCCGCCCGGCCCGTCTCCTGGTAGTACGCCTCCAGGCTCTTGGGCGGATCCAGGTGGTACACGAAGCGCACGTCCGGCTTGTCGATGCCCATGCCGAACGCCACCGTGGCGACCACGATGTCGACCTCGTCCCGCACGAATCGACGTTGATTCTCGCGCCGCGTCTCCGCGTCCAGGCCGGCGTGGTACGGCGCCGCGTTCCAGCCCTCGGTCACGAGCTTCGCGGCCGTGTCTTCCACGCGCTTGCGCGACAGGCAGTAGACGATGCCGGAATCCTGCGGATGCTCGTCGCGCAGGAAGCGGATGAGCTGCGTGGTGGCGCTGTCCTTCGGGACGACGCGGTAGCGGATGTTCGGGCGATCGAACCCCGCGATGAACTGGCGCGCGTCCTCCAGCGCGAGCTTCGCGACGATCTCACGCCGCGTGGGCGGATCCGCGGTCGCCGTGAGCGCGATACGGGGGATCTCCGGCCAGCGTTCGTGCAGGATCGCGAGCTGCAGGTACTCGGGCCGGAAGTCGTGCCCCCACTGGGACACGCAATGCGCCTCGTCGATCGCGAACAGCGCGAGCGGGAGCGTGCCCAGGAACTCCAGGAACGAGTCCATGAGCAGGCGCTCGGGGGCCACGTAGAGCAGGTCGATCTCGCCCGCCGCAACCTCGCGCCGCACGCGACGTTGCTCCTCGGCCTCCAGGCTCGAGTTCAGGTACGCGGCGCGGATCCCGAGCTGGCGCAGCGCCATGACCTGATCCTCCATGAGCGCGATCAGCGGACTGACCACGATCGCCACGCCGTCGCGCACGAGCGCCGGAAGCTGGTAGCACAGGGACTTCCCGCTGCCCGTGGGCATCAGGACGAGCGCATCGCCGCCCGCCACCACGTGCGTGACGATCGCCTCCTGCTCGCCGCGGAAGCCGGCGAAGCCGAACACGTCGTGCAGGAGGGTTCCCGGGTCGGCGCCGCGGGGGATCGCGGCGGGCGGGCCGGCGGAGTCGAAGAGCGAACGATGCAAGAAGGCCTCCGGACGAGCGGCGCGCGGGGTCCTGCTCGTATACCGCGTCCGCGCGGGACTGCCCAGGCTCTTGTCGGAACGCCCCCGACGGAAGGATACTGGCGCACCGCGAAACGCCGCGGCCATACCGGAGTGAGACTTGGTCCTCCTGGGCCTGATCCTCGTCCTCACGCTGATTCTCCTCGTCACCCAGGTCGTCCGGGTGGAGGTCACCGCTCTCGCGCTGATCGCCACGCTGGGCCTGACCGGGCTCCTGCGGCCCGAGGAGGCCGTGACCGGATTCGCGAGTTCGGCCACGCTCACGGTGGCGGCCATGCTCGTGATCTCGGCCGGCCTGGAGCGCGTGGGCGTGGTGGACTGGATCGGGAGCCTGCTCGCTCGGCGCGCGGGTGGCGGCGGAATCCGCACCGTGGCGTTGCTGCTCGCCACTCCCACCGCCGGCCTCAGCGCCTTCATGAACAACACGGCGATCGTGGCGCTGATGATCCCGGTGACTCTCACCCTGTGCCGGCGGCTGAAACTCGCCCCGTCCAAGCTGCTGATGCCGGTGAGCTATCTCTCGATCCTCGGCGGCACGTGCACGCTGATCGGGACGAGCACGAACATCCTGGTGGACTCGCTCTATCGTGAGGCGGGCGGTCCGGGGTTCGGCATGTTCGAGTTCACGAAGCTCGGTTTGCTGTACCTCGGGGCGGGCGGCCTCTTCGCGGTGTTCGTCGCCCCGCGGATTCTCCCCGTTCGCCACGCGCTGTCCCACGCTCTCGAAGCCGCCGCGCCGGGCAGTTTCTTCACCGAAGTCATCGTTCCGCGCGCGGGAGGCCTGCCGGGTCGACGCATCGCGGACGTGTTCGGTTCCGACAAGGAAGTCGTGGTGATGCAGCTCATCCGCGGCGAGGATGCGAGGCTCGGGCCGGCCGCCGACACGATCCTCGAGCCGGGAGACGTGCTCGTCGTGGAGGGAACGGCCCGCGCGCTGCACGATCTCCTCGGTCGTGGTCTCGTGGTGCCGGGAACGGCGGTCTCGGACGAGGAGCGGGTGCCCATCCGACGCCTCGATCTGCGGATGGTCGAGGCCGTGATCCTGCCCAACTCGCTGTTCCAGCACCGCAAGGTCCGCGATCTCGGCCTGAGTCGCCTGCGTGGCATCCAGGTGCTCGCCGTGCGGCGACTCGGAGCGCACCATCAGACCGAGCTACGCGAGATGGCGCTCCAGTCCGGCGACGTTCTGCTGCTTCAGGGCGAGCCGGAGTCACTGCGCGCGCTCCAGAACGATGGGGACGTCCTGCTCATCGAGGGCGTTGAACGAACGCTTACGTTTCCGGCGCGCGCACCGGTCGCGATCGGCATCCTCGTGGCGGTGGTGGCGCTGGCCGCGATGAACGTCGCGCCGATCGTTCTGCTGTCGCTCGCCGGGGCGGGTGCGGTGATCCTGACTGGGTGTCTCTCGGTGCCGCGTGCGATCCGCGCACTGGACACGTCGGTGTTGCTCCTGCTCGCCGCCATGATCCCGGCCGGACTCGCCATGGAGCGCACGGGGCTCGCGGCCGCGATCGCGGAACACGTCGTGGGACTCGCCGGACCCCACGGTCCGTTCGTTCTCGTTTCTGCCCTGTACCTGCTCACGAGCCTGCTGACCGAGGTCCTTTCCAACAACGCCGCCGCGGTGCTGCTCACGCCGATCGTCCTGCAGGTGGCCGCATCGCTCGGACTGGATCCGAAGCCGCTTCTCGTTGCTGTGGCATTCGGGGCCAGCGCCAGCTTCGCCACGCCGATCGGCTACCAGACGAACACGATGGTGATGGGCCCGGGCGGATATCGCTTCCAGGACTACCTCCGCGTGGGACTGCCGCTCAACACCCTGATGTGGATCGTCGCCACCGTACTGATTCCGCGCTTCTGGGCACCATAGCCCGACCATGCGGTGGCGCGCCGGCAGCCGGATCCGGGCGTGGAAACCCGCCCCCGCGTCCTGTAGCGTGTCGCGACCGAACTCGCCGCCCGACAGGAATCGAGGCGGGGAAGGAGTCCTCGCATGGTCTCTCTGCTCCACGGAATCGACCCGCAGATCATCGCCTTCCTCGGGGTGGCCACCGCGCTGACCATCGCGCCGGGCGCCGACACGATCCTCGTCCTCAAGAACTCCGTGCGCGGGGGGCGGTTCTACGGCTGGATGACGATCGCCGGCATCCTGAGCGGGTGCCTCGTCCACGCCGTCCTTTCGGCGGTGGGACTCTCGGTGATCCTGATGCGCTCCGCGCTCGCGTTCCAGGTCGTGAAGTTCGCGGGCGCGGCCTACCTGATCTGGATCGGGATCCGGACATTTCGGAGCGGTGGCGGCGACGAGACGGCGCCGGACCCGGAGAGCCCGGTCCGCATGGGCGCCTCACTCGCGAGCGCGTTCCGGGAGGGTCTGATGACGAACGTGCTCAACCCGAAGGTGTCCGTGTTCTATCTCGCGTTCCTGCCCCAGTTCATCTCCCCCGGTGATCCCGTGCTCACCAAGTCCGTCCTGCTGGCGTGCATTCACAGTCTCCTCGGGGCGGTTTGGCTCGGAACGCTGGCGGCCGTGGCCGCGCGGGGACGGGTGTGGATGAGCCGGCCGCGCGTGCGACGAGCCATCTCGCGAACCTCGGGTGCGGTCCTCGTGGGACTCGGAGCACGACTCGCGATCGAGCGCAGATAGCGGCAAGGCGCGGGGTGGCCGGCGACGCTAGAGCGCCGGCCCGCCCGCCACCGCGGTACCCCCCGTACTCGTTCCCGCCTCCGGAATCGGCGCGTGTGCCCCCGGCTCGCGCCGCGCCCTCGTGAAGCGCGCCAGCACGAGATACATCACGGGCACGATGCCGAGCGTGAGGAACGTGGAGAACAGCATGCCGCCCACCACCGCGATGCCGAGCGGCATACGCGCCTCGCCACCCGCTCCCGTGCCGAGCGCGATCGGGAGCACGCCGAACACCGTGGAGAACGACGTCATCAGGATCGGGCGCAGACGGATGCGGGCGGCCTCGATCACCGCGTCGCGCGTCTCGCGTCCGCGCTCCCGGAGCTGATTCGCGAACTCCACGATCAGGATCGCGTTCTTGGTGACGAGCCCGATCAGCATGATGAGACCGATCTGCGAGTAGATGTTCAGCGTCTGCCGGAACACGAACAGCGCGAGCAGGGCGCCGACCACGGCCAGCGGCACCGACAGCAGGATCGTGAGCGGGTGGATGAAGCTCTCGAACTGCGCCGCGAGCACGAGGAAGATGAACACGACCGCGAGCACGAACAGCAGATAGAGCTTGGAGCTCGAGTCCTTGAACTCGCGCGACTGGCCGCCGAACTCGCGCCGGATGCCGGGCGGCAGATCGTTCTTCCAGATGTTGTCGAGGTCGTCGAGCGCCTGACCGAGCGCCACGCCGGGCGCCAGGTTCGCCGTGATCGTGGCGGAACGCACGCGGTTGTAGTGGTTCAGCTCCTTCGGCGCCACCGTCTCCTGCACCGCCACCACGCTCGCGAGCTGCACGAGCCCGCCGTCTCCCCGCACGAACGCCTCCGGGATCACGCCCGGCGTCGCCCGCTGCGCCGGCTTCACTTGCACGATCACGTCGTACTGCTTGGAGCCGCGCTTGAAGTTCGTGACCACCCGGCCGCCGAGCAGCGTTTCCAGAGTGGAGCCGATCTCCGTGACGGAGACGCCGAGCCGGGCCGCGCGGTCGCGGTCGATTCGGATGTCGAGCTGCGGCTTGTTCAGGCGCAGATCCGAATCCAGGTTGATCAGGTAGCCGAGCTGGTTCGCCTTCGCCATCATCGCGCCGACGGCCGCCCCGAGTTCGTCGTACGTGTCGGCCTCCAGCACGTATTCCACGGGACTCGAGCTGAACCGCCCGCCGAGGCTCGGCGGATTCACCAGGAACGCGAGCACGCCGGGGATCGAGAACGTCTGCGGGAACAGCGACTGCACGATCTCCTGCTGGGAGCGCTCGCGCTCGTCCCGCGGCTTGAGCCGGAAGAACACGAACCCGTTCGTCACGCGGCCCGGGCCGCCGAAGCCGAGTCCCGTCGCCGTGAACAGGCCCTGGCGCTCCGGCTGGTTGAGCAGCACGCCCTCGAGCTGGCGCATGTACCGGTCCGTGTACTCCAGTGTGGAGCCCTCGGGCGCGATGACGATGCCGAACGCGATGCCGCGGTCCTCGGTGGGCACGAGCTCGCGCGGGATGCGGCCGAACAGGAACACGGCGCCGACCACGAGCACCACGACCCCGAGCATCACGAGGCCGGGCGCACGCACGATCACGCGGAGCATCCTCTCGAACGACGTCTCCAGCCACTCGAAGAAGGCGTCGAAGCTGCGGCTCGCCCACGACTGGCTTCCGCCGTGCAGCGGACGCAGGATGCGCGAGCACAGCATGGGCGTGAGCGACAGCGCCACGAACGACGAGACCGCCACCGCGAACGCGATCGCGATCGCGAACTCGTTGAACAGCCGGCCGACGTTGCCCGTGAGGAACGCAACGGGCACGAATACGGCCACGAGCGCGATCGACGTCGCGAGGATCGCGAACCCGATTTCCTTCGCGCCGTCGAACGACGCGCGCCGGCGGTCCTTCCCCATCTCGAGATGGCGATACACGTTCTCGAGCATCACGATCGCGTCGTCCACCACGAGGCCGACCGCGAGCACGAACGCGAGCAGTGTCAGGATGTTGATCGTGAACCCGAGGAAGTAGATCGCCACGAACGACCCGATCAGCGAGATCGGCATCGCCACCGCGGGAATGAGCGTGGCCCGGAAGCTCTTGAGGAACGCGAGCACCACCAGGAACACGAGCAGCATGGCGATGAAGATCGTCTCCACGACCTGCCGGATCGAATCGTCGATGAACACCGACGAGTCGTACGCGGTCTGGATCGTCATGCCTTCCTTCAGTTCCTTCTGCAACTCCGGCAGGAGGTTCCGCACCTCCTTCGCGACCTCCACGGTGCTCGCCTTGCTCTGCTTGACCACGCCGAGACCGATCGCGGACTGCCCGTTGTAGCGGGCGATGGTCCGGTCGTCCTCGGGGCCGACCTCGACCTCGGCCACGTCGCCGAGGCGCACGACGTTGCCGCCGCGCTCGGAAACCACGATCGCTGCGAATTCCTCCGGCGTCGTGAGGTCGCCGCGCGTACGCACGGAGAACTCCCGCTCGTCGCCCTCCACGCGGCCGCCGGGGATCTCCGCGTTGCCCGCGCGGATCGCCTGCTCCACGTCGCTGGTGGTGAGGCCGTAGGCGGCGAGACCCTGCGGATCAATCCAGACCCGCATCGCGTAGCGACGTTCCGCGCCGATGAAGACGTTCGCCACTCCGGGCAACCGCTGCAGGCGGTCCTTCAACACGAGGTCGGCGAGCTCCGACAGCTCGAGCGCGCTGTGCCGGTCGCTGGAGAGCGCGATCCAGTAGATCGGCTGCGCGTTCGTGTCGACCTTCGCCACGATCGGATCGTCGGCCTCGGTCGGCAGCGAGCCGCGAATCCGGGAGACGCGGTCGCGCACGTCGTTCGCGGCCTCGTCGACGTCGCGCTTGAGCTCGAACTCCACCGTGACCACGGAGCCCTGCTCCTGGCTCGACGAGGTGATCGTCTTCACGCCCTCGATCGTGGCGAGCTGTTCCTCGAGAATGTCGGTGATCTCGGTCTCGATCACGGAGGGGCTCGCCCCCCGGTAGAACGTGGTGATCGAGACGACCGGCGGATCGATGTCCGGATACTCGCGGATCGGCAACCGCGACCACGCGAGCACGCCGAACAGCACGATCGCGAGACTCATCACCGTCGCGAGGACGGGCCGCTCGATCGAGACTTCGGAGAGTTTCATGCGGAGCCGCCTTCCGAGGCCGCCGGAGCGTCGCCACCGTCGGTCCCCGCCGCCGGCCCGCCGGCGTCTCCGCCCGCTTCACCGCCGGGGCCACCCGCACCGGGGCCGCCGGCGCCCGGGGCGCCGCCCGGCTGGCTCGTGATCGGCATGACCTTGGCTCCCGGGTAGAGCTTCTGGTGTCCCGCCCGGACCACGGTCTCGCCGGCCGTGAGCCCCTCTCGCACCTCGACCTTGTCCGCGAGGCGCACGCCGAGCTGCAGCGGCCGCGTCATCACCGTGCCGTCGTCCTGCACGACGTACACGAGGAACTGGTCGCCCTGCGCGAACACCGCCTCCGCGGGGACCGTGATCGCCGCCTCGCGCGTGGAGAGATCCACCGCGACGTTCGCGGACATGCCGGGGCGCAGATGACGCTGCGTGTTCGGAACCTTCGCGATCACGCCGAGGTTGCGGGTGTTGCGATCCACGATCGGATCCACGACCTCCACCGTGCCCTCGACCTTCTCGTTCGGGAACGCCGGGGTGGAAACCGTCACGCGCTCGCCCCGATGCAGTCGACCGGCATACCGCTCCGGCATCGAGAAGTGCACCTCGATCTCGGACACGCGCGCGAGCTCCGCGATCTCCTGACCGGCCCGCGCGAACGCGCCCGGGCTCACGGCACGCGGCCCGACCATTCCGTCGAATGGCGCCACGATGCGGGTCTTGTCCAGTCGCGTGCGCGCCACGACCACATCGGCCTCGGCTACCGCGAGCGCGGCGGCCGCGTCGTCCAGGTCCTGCGGCGCGCCCGCGTTCTGCTCCACGACGCGCTTCACGCGCTCCCACGCCGTCTTCCGCTGATCGCGCACCGCCTCCGCGCGGGCGAGATCCGCGCGCCGCTCCCGATCGTCGAGCTTCGCGAGCAACGTTCCGCGCGCGACCTCGGCTCCCTCCTGGAACGGGAGACTCTGGATCGCGCCGTCGATCTCGGAGACCACGGTGATGCGCTCCGTCGCGTCCAGCGAGCCGACGGTCTCGAACCGATCGGAGAGCGGGCCGACCTCGGCCTTCGCGACCTCGACCGGAGTCGGCGGCGGCGTGAATCCACCGCCGCCGCCGCCCCCGGGAGCACCGCCCGGGCCGCCTTCCTTCTTGCCGCAGCCCGCGAGCGCGGCCACGACCAGCACGGGGATCGCGACGCCGACCAGACGGCGCGGAAAGAACCTCCGGATCATTCGCGTTCTCCTTGCGTCGAAGCCGTCGGGGGCGGGGCGAGCCGCCGGAGTTCGGCCGCCGCCTTGGCGGTCCGGACGAGCGCCGACGAGTGGCGCTCCTGGGCCGAAGCGAGGTCGGCCGCCAGGCGCACGAGCTCGAACGCCGTCGTCCTTCCGTTCGCGTACTCGATCTGTCCGATGCGGACCTGCTCCAGCGAGGCATCCAGTCCCTCGCGCGCGAGGGAGAGGCGCTCGGATCCGTTGCGGGCCTCGCGGGCGCGCGCCCTCACGTCGGCGCGGATGTCGCGCTCGAGCTCGGCCACCAGATCCTCCGCGCGCTTCACCTCGGCCGAGGCGCGATCCGCCTCGCCGCGCCCTTCCCGCAGGAACAGCGGAAGCTCGAGCTCGAGCCCCACGCTCCAGGTCGGGTAGTCGCGCTGCAGTACCTGATCCACGGACTCGCCGCGATCGCCGCGATCGGGAATCACGGTCACGTCGCCGCCGAAGGAGATCTCACGACCGGTGCCGGCGAGACCGTTCCCGCCGAGGGTGCCGATCACGTCGAGCGAGGGAAGCAGGTTCCGCCGGGCCGCCGACGCATCGGCCCGCAGCGCGTCGAGGTTCGCGCGCGCCGCGCGCAGCGCCTCGTTCGTCTCGAGCGCGCGGGCCACGAGGGCGTCTTCGGAATCGACGTCTTCGAGACTCCCGGGATCCGACACCGGATGCCAGCGCGCGTCGCCCGGCGACTGTCCGATCAGGACCCCGAGCCGATCCGACAGGATGTCGAGTCGCTCCTCCTGGTCCAGCTCGGCGAGGCGCTGCTCGGTGGAGAACACGCGCGCTGTTGCCACTTCGCTCGGCCCCACGAGGCCGGCCTCCGCCTTGCGCGATGCCTCGTTCAGGAACACCGCGGAGCGCTCCACGAGCAACCGCTGCACGGCGAGATCCCGCTCCGCCGCGTACAGATCCCAGTACGCCGCCGTGACGTCGACCTCGAGGGCGAGGCGCGCGTCTTCGAACTGCGCGCGTGCCGCCGCGACCGCGTTCTCGGAGCGCGACAGCGGCCCGCGGGTCCCGATACCGAATCCCTGGAGCAGCGGCTGCCGCAACGTGACGGTGCCGTTCGCGGAGTACTCGGGCGAGTACGCGGCGAACTCCGAGTTCGTGGTGAGCCGCGACGACTCGAGGCGCGCCTCGATCTCGGTGCCGATCGGCAGCGTCATCCGGGCGCCGGCCGAGCCGCCCTCCTCCCGGGTGGCGAGCACGTCGGCTCCGGCGAACGGCGACGAGGCCGGTGTGTCCGCCTCGGCCACGTGCGCCTCCGCGAACAGCGTGGGATCGAAGGCACCCCGCTCCCGACGGGCCGAGCCCTCGGCCGCGGCGAGCTGCGCCCGGGCGGCGCCGAGCACGGGGGAGGTTTCGAACGCCTGGGCGAGAGCCGCCGGCAGGGCGATCGGCTCCCCGCCGAGCGATTCCAGGGTGGCGCGGTAGGCCTCGCCGGGATCCCGGGTCGCGAGATCGGCGTCGGCCGCGGACGAAGGGCCGGGCACGAGGAGGATCGCGACCACGGCGGCGAACGTGCGGAGAGAGGGGCGCATGACGTCTCCGGGGAAGAACCGAGAACCGGGACGCCAGGATACTCCTTCCACGCCCGACGAACAGGACCGGAACGCCGGAAACGGCCCCCGAACCGAGATCCGGTCCTGCTCGCCGTAACGCGAGGGTAAAACGTACGAAATCGGACTACCTGGTCCCCTATTGCCTCCCGGGAATCGCGAGCCCGTGACACACGGTGCACATCTGCGGCGCCTTCTCGGCGAGTCGCGCCGCGTCGAAGCCCGGGCCGTGCGGGTTGAAGCCGCGACCCTGGCGCGCGGAGTGGCAGGTGAGGCAATCCGACTCCGCGTGGCAGGACACGCACGACTCCAGGTGACGTCGCGCCGCGTCGCCGTGCCCGAACAGGAAAGTGCGCTGGCCGTCGTGGAACCCGGCGCCGAGCAGCGAATCCCTCTGCCGCGTCAGACCGGACTGCTCGTGGCAGCTCGCGCAGAACTCCCGCGGGTGGTGGCACTCCGCGCACGACGTCTCCCGCGCGTACGCCTCCACGGGATGCCGCGCGAGGAACCCTGCCGGGTGGAACCCCGGCGACGCGCTCGATCCCTCCGGGCGATGGCAGTCCAGACACTCGGAGCGATCGTGGCACGCCGCGCAGTTCTGCGGCGCGGCCGTCGCGAGCGGTCCGTGCGACGTGCCGAACCCCGGAACGTGCGACTCCGGCTTGTGCCGCGTGGGCCGCGCGCCGACGCCCCGATCGGGTGACGCGCCGAACAGCCCGTTCGCCACGGCCGGCGTGGCCGCGTGGCAGACCCAGCAGCTCTCGCGCGTGTGGCACGTGGCGCACTGGTTCGTGGAGAAGCCATCATGGCCGTGTGCCTCGAGGAAGCGGTCGGCCTGGTGACTCGCCGGCACCGCGAGCCAGGTCTGGTTCACGAGCGAGCGCGGGTCGGAGCCGAGCGCCGCGATCGCGGGCGTCTCCGGTCCGTTCACGTGGCACTGCGAGCAGAACTCCTTCGCGTGACACACCGCACAGCTCGCGGACTCCTTCGCGCCCGGCATCTCGCCGCCTGCCGCCTCACGCATCCAGGCGCCGTGTCCGCCCTGCGCGAAGCCGTCTTCCGCGTGCGTGGCCGGCGGGTCGAACGCCGCGACGTCTTCCCGCGTAAGCGACGTCGCCTTCCACAGCGGCAGGTGACACATCGCGCAATCCGCCTCCGCCGAGTCGAAGTGCTCCTCCACGTCGTGACAGTCCGCGCACCGCGACGCCGCCGGCCGGAAGTTCGTGGAGCCCTTGCCGCTCACCGGGCCGTGGCAGTCGGTGCACGTCGCCGCGTCGCCGGAGTCCTCCTGGTGCTGCGGGTGCGTGAACTTCAGGTTCGTGCGGGAGGGCTGCCGTCCCGCCCAGTCGATCTCGTCGGCCGTGTCGCCGTCGTGGCAGGCGCGGCACTGATCGGGCGACGGGAACATCGCCGCGCCCGCCTGCTCCACGCCGCGATGACATGCCTCGCACTCCGGAAAGAAGTCGAGGTGGAACTCGTGGTCGAACTCGGCGCGAGCGATCGGGGCCGCCACGGTCACGAACAGCCAAGCCAGCAAGATCCGCATCGCCGTTCTCATCGCGGCACCTGCCTTTCCGGAATCCGGAGCACGGCCGGCGGGACGCCGCGCGTGCGGTCCGAGTCGAGCTGCACGGTGAGTCCGAGGGAAGCGTTCCAGGTGCCCCAGTCCACGCGCGACGCGTCGGGGCGGTCGCGGACCTCGTCCAGGTGCCGCAGCGCGAGGTCGAACCGCACCGCGGGCGCCGCCGACCAGCGCACGCTGCCACCCCAGGTGGTGAGCTCGGCGTCGTCGTAGCGCAGCTCGATCGGGCGATCCCAGCGGCCGAAGTCGAGCGAGAGATCCAGCGTCTCGGCGGGCCGGTAGCCCACGCTGCCGTCGCCGCCCCAGATCGACGCGCCCGCGTTCTCCACGCGCTGCAGGCCGCCGGTCACGGTCCAGCGATCGTCCGGTCGCCAGGCGAGACGCCCCTCGAATCGCTTCCCGTCGTCCTCGGTCACGACGAGCGGGATCGTGGTTCCCGTGTCGTCCCAGGTCCAGTGCTCGAATCGACCGTGTGCCGTCAACGTGCGCCACGGTCCGAGCGCGAGCGACGCGTGCGTGGCCTTGTACGGAACGGGCGAGAACGCTCCCCACACCGTCCAGAGATCGAAGAACGGCCGGTAACGTCGCGCGCCGGCGGATACGGCCGCGAGGTGGTGGGCCCGCCAGGTGGCGTCGATCTCCGCGGTGCCCCACTCGCCGAACGCGAGATCCCAGTCCGATCCGGCGTTGACGGTGACCGGCCCGACGCGCGTGTCGAACTCGGCGCCGAAGCGCTCGGTGACGAAGTCCTCGGCGCGCGGATCGATCTCGCGCAGGTACTGTGCCCGGACGTTCGCGCACGGAAGCACGCCCGCGGCCTCGAACCCGAGCACGCGCTGGCGATCCGCCGGGCGGAACTCGTCGAGGACGTCGAGGGCCGGATCGGTCGCGGACAGCGACGTGCCGCGCGCGAGTCCGAGACCGCCGTACACCGCGGCGCTCGCGCGGCCGTTCCAGCCCTGCACGCGGAGCCGACCGCCGTCCCACTGGATGAACCCGAACCGGCCGGGGTCGAACTGACGGCCGCCGCGGATCTCCACGAACTCGTGCGCCCATTCGAGGTAGCCCTCGCGGAGCCGGAACGCCGGATCCGTTCCCGGCCACACCGCCGTGTCGCCGGGATCGCCGGCGGCGCGGGCGGAGACCTTCGCGCGGAGGCCGGGCACGCCGAGGCGCCAGGCGGAAACGTCGAGCTCGGAGGTGATCGGCGAGCTCCGCTCCACGTCGCCGGCGCGATAGAAGTAGCACCACGCCGATCCCGCCGGGCAGCGGACGGCGTAGCCGTCGGGCGTGAAGAGCCGGCCTTCGGCATCGGCGACCGCGTCGGCCACCGGAATGCTGTCGAGCTCGACTCCGCGGAACTCGGTGGTTCGCGCCGCCGAATGCCACCGGACACTCCAGTCCGGTGACGCGGCGGCCGTGCTTACCCCAGCGAGCAGCAGGACGATCGCGAACAGTGCGCGTCGTCCCCGGCGACAGTTCGTCATCTCGCTCCTCCCGTCACTCCTCCTCGAGCAGGAGCCAGGGGCGCATCCCTTCCGGTGTCATGAGGAAGTGGCAGACGGAACACTCGTGGTCGGTCTCTTCGTGGTGATCCGTGCGCTGCTCCGCGTGACAGATGAGACACATCCCGCGATCCGCGTCGAGGCGGCTGATCGTCGCGCGGTCATGGCACCCCGCGCATCCGAAGTGCGTGTCGGCATCGTGAGCGTCGGCTGTTTCGGGTCGTCCGTGGCACCGGGCGCAATCACGTCCCGGCTGGTGGTGATTCTCGTGGCACGCCGTGCATTTCATCACGTCGGCCGCCGGGGCGTACGTGACCGGAGTCACGTGGCACGTCTGGCACTCGAGAGCGGAGTGCGTGGCATGGCTCCAGGCGTCGCCACGCCAGGAGCTCACGTCGAACGTGGAAACGGGGCCGACCGTCTTGGGGCCGGAGTCGTGGCAATCCTGGCAGGTGGCCTGGCCGGCCTCGGCCGGCGAGTGGTGGCAGCTCGCGCAGTCCGCGAGCGACACGTGCGTCTTCCCGTGGCGCGGATCGAACGTCTTGCGATCGGCCTGGAACAGATCGGCATCCGAGTGGCAGAGATGGCAGTCGAGCCCGCCGTTGATGACGTGCGTGCGGTGGTCGAGCATCCGGCCGAGGAAGTTGCCGCGCGTGTTCTCGATGCCGTAGTGGCAGTGGACGCAACGGTTCGTGGCGGGATCGGGGCCGAGATTCGGGCGCGCGGGTGGCGTGACGCCCGCTTCCCGCCACGCGCCCGCCGTCTCCTCGATCACACGACGAAGCACCGCGTCTGCCGCCGGAACGTTGTGGACGCCGTTCCCCTCGTGGACCATGTCCCAGAGACGCACAGCCTCGGTCACGGCGGAATCCGCCGGCGCCGACGCCTGGACGCGCGGGTCCGCCGCGGCCTGATGCACGTAGTCGCCGGCCGCCTTCGTGCGCGATCGCATGCCCTGGATCCAGCCGTTCAGCAGGCCGGCGAACTTCGGTCCGTGGCACTGCGTGCACTCGACGTCGATCGCGGCCACGATCTCGTGCCCGAGGCGCGGGCGCATCGAGTCGTGCGAGTGGCACGCCGTGCAGGAGACCTTCGCGGCGAACTTGCCGGCGGGCGCCATCTTCTCGTGCCCGGCCGCCAGCCCGGAGTAGAGGATCTGCTGCGCTCGATGGATGTACGGGTCCTGCGGCGGAGCGATCCGCGGGTCGTCCGGGAGGTGACACGACTCGCACTTCAGACCCATCGTGCTCTCCAGCGAGCGGACCCGGTGGGTGAGCGCCTCGTGGCAACGTCGACAGCTCTGCTCCTTGCCGTCCCACGTGTGATCGCGATGGATGGACTCCGCGTCGTAGTGCAGGTCCTTGTCGAGCGTGGGCGCGAGGCCGGGAGCGCCGTGACACTCCAGGCACTTCTCGTTGCGCACCGTGCCGCTGCCCTCCACCGCGTCGTAATGGCACGAGGAACACGTCACGTCGCGGGCGATCACCACCGCGTGGTCCACGATGCCGGGCGCGTGCTCGAGGCCGGGGTTCGTGTCCGGACCGTGGCACCCGAGGCAGCTCTGCTCCCCGAGCGACGCGCGACCGTCCGCCGCCGGGAGCTGCGCGTGGCACAGGAAGCAGGCGCCGGAATCCACCTCGAGATCCGTGCCGTCGCCCTGGTGATGATGGCAGGCGCTGCACGTCGCGTGGATGCCGGGCAGGAGCCCCGCGTGCTCCCGGTGCCGGAACTTCACGCCCGCGAGCTCCACGACCTCGGGCAGATCCTGGATCGCGTGACACGCGGCGCAGTTCTCGATGGACGTCAGCCCCACCGGACCGGGCGCGTTCTCGTGGCAATCCAGACACGCGAGTCCGTCGTGGGCTTCCGCGTGGAGACGTTGCGGCTCCGGTTCCTTGCCGCACCCGGCGGCGAGCAGCGTCGCGAGCGAGAACAGGAGGAGCCGGGCGAGGGCCGGCCGCCGGATCACTTCAGGAGCGCCCACAGCACGAGCCCCGCGAGCGTCAGCCCGATCGCGATGGCCGAGAACCCGAGCGCCACCGCTCCCGCGTACAGCCACTGCGGAGGGGGCGGCGCCACTCGCTCGGCGAGCTTCCCCTCGGCCTCGAGACGCTCGAGCTCGAGCGGATGCTCGTCTTCCATGTACTCCCGGGTGGCTCGTCCCGTGAAGATCACGAGGTCCAGCGGGAACTTGTCCGGTCGGAGCTGACCGTTGAAGAAATGGATCGTGAAGATGAAGCACAGCGCGAGCAGCGCCTCGTCTCCGTGCACCACCGTGGCGACGTTGAACACCCACCCCGGCACCCAGCTCGCGAACGCCTCCGGGAACCACAGCATGAGCCCGGAGCCGCCGATGATGGTCACTCCCCAGAACACGGCCCAGTAGTCGAACTTCTCGAGGTAGCTGAAGCGATCGAACTGCGGCCGCGGGCCGGCCCCCACGAACCACTTGAACATCGCGATCATGTCGAAGAGGTCCTTGGGCTGCGGCACCATCGAATCCGGGCCCCAGAAGAAGCTCTTCTTGTTCTTGCTGCGGGCGATGCGCGAGATCAGCGTGCTCACGTGCGTGATCATGTACCCGAACGTGATGCACGCGCAGAACCGATGGACGATCCTCGCTCCGCCGACGCCGCCGTGAAACTCGATCAGCCAGCGCGCCCAGGGCTTGTCCGAGAAGTGCAGCGGAACGCCGGTGAGCACGAGCCCGAAGAACGAGACGACCACGGCGAGATGGAGAATCCGCTCCAGTCGACTGAATCGCCAGAGGTACGGGCCGGCGCCGCGGTCCGACGCCGCGAGGGGGCGGGAGGCGCTCATTCCGACGCTCCCTCTCCGGAATCCGGGCCACCCGGGCCGCTCTCGTCATCCTTCTTGTCGGACTTTTCGCCGCGCGCCGGTCGCACCGTCTCGGCGAGACCACGGCCGAGCCACAGCACGGTGTGCAGGCCGAAGAAGCTGAGCGTTCCCACCAGCAGGCCGGACATGAGCGTGTAGGACCAGTAGATCTCGGGGAACTTCTTCGCGTCGCGATGATCGCCGTGCGGGTGGTACTCCACGAAGTTCGTGGACGCGTCCGGATGGCACTGACTGCACGTCGCCACGAGGTTCCGCGCGTTCACGGTGGACTTCACGTCGCTGGCCGGCAGGTTCGAGTGCGGCGTGTGGCAGTCGCTGCACTTCGCGGTGAGCTCCCCGCCGAGCCGGGTGACCTTGCCGTGGTAGGTCTCGAAGTAGGTCTCGTAGAGGCGCTCGTGGCAGTGCCCGCATTCCTCCACCACGTGGGCCTTCCAGGGCTCGTTCACGGGCGCGATCTCGTGCGCCGAGTGGCAGTTCGTGCAGACGGGCGCGCCGTGCCCTTCGTCGTTCTTCTTGCCTTCCGCGAGAGCGACGCCGTGGGCGCTCACGTCGTACAGCTCGGACACGCCGGTGTGGCACCCCCCGCACGTGGTGGGGATGTTCGCGGGATTGACCGAGGACGCCGGTTCCTCCGAGGGAAGGATCCGGTGGGCGCGGTGGCAGTCGCTGCACGTCGCGGTCACGATGAGACCCATCTTGCTGGCCGCGATGCCGTGCACGGTCTTGTGGTAGGTCTCCACGGCCGTGCGCGCCGTGCTGTCGGCCGGGCTCGTGAAGTAGGTGTCGATGATGCGCGAGTCCGCGTGGCATTCCGCGCAGAGAGCCGCCTCGTTCAGCGGGTGGATCCGCGACTCCTGGTGGTCCGCGCCGAGCACGCGGTGCACGCCGTGGCAGTGCATGCAGTCCGGTGTTTCGCCGCGACCGCTGGCGTCCACGCCGTGCACGGAGACGTTCCAGTCGCGACCCTGCTCCTCGTGACACTGGGCGCAGGTCTTCGTGACCTTCACCGGCTGATGCGGATAGGCGTCATCGTACTGGAGATGGCACTCGCTGCAGGCGAGCTTCGCGTGGACCGTGTCCTCGAACAGGGACGGCGGGACGAGCAGCCGGACGTCTTCCTCCGGCGATCCTCCCTTGCCCACGAGAAACTCGGGGTCGTTGTGGCAGCGATCGCAGCGAACCTGGGGTCCGTTCGCGGCCGGGGCGTCTTGGGCCCAGGCGACCGGAGCCGGGACGAGGGTCGTGGCCAGGAATGAAAGCGGCGCCACGATCGACGCGAGTCGAGCGATTCGCATCTGGTCCCGGTGCGGTGAGGGGGAGGGAAAGGGCCGGGCTCCCGGAGGAGCCCGGCCGGTCGGCTAGTTGACGACGCTCACGCGCGCCAGGAAGTTCTGCAGCTCCTGGTGGTAATCCACGTTGGAGCGCGGCACCGGATACGCGTCCTGGACCGCCGCCAGACTCGCGATCAGGAGCGCCTCGGTGAGGAACGGGTTGTGAGTGGCCCCGCCGTAAGCGCTCCCGCCGAAGTTCGCCAGGTTGTAGTTGTAGAACGCGCCCTCGGCGACCGTGAACGTCGGGTCGGTGGGATCGATCTCGCCGCCCGCCGCTTCCAGGTTCGGATCCACCGCCTCGAGAGCCGCGATCAGCTGATTCGACCACGCCGTGATCGAGAGGACGCGACTCGCGAGCGCGGAAGCCGCGGCGCCTTCGGTCAGGTGGCAGCCGGCAACGGCGCAGCCCACGAAGGAACGCTCCGTCTCGTTGTAGTTGCAGGAGCCGCCCGGAACCGGGAGGCCGTTCTCATCCACGCACGGGATCGCCGTGAACAGGTGTCCCGTGGAGTGGAACAGGAAGCCACCGCTGTCCTGGTCCGTGATGTCGTAGGCCACCACGTGGCAGGCCGCGCACAGCGTCGGGTTTCCTTCGCTGCCGTGCGACGCGATGATCTGGCCCGGATCGATGTTCGAATTCGGCGGGAACCAGCCCGCGTCACCGAGCAGCAGGGCCGCTTCGGGCGCGTGCGGCTCGAGGCCGTGCGAAGAGGACGCATCCGGAGCCGTGCGACGGTTGTGGCAACGAGCGCACAGGTGAAGCTCGATCGAGTTCGTGTCGACCGGGAACCGGAGCTGGTGCTCGTACGTCGCGTTGTGCGGATCGTGGCAGACCGCGCAGGTGATCGCCAGCTGCTCGGCGTCGTCCTTCTCGACGTAGTTCGCGTTCACGCCCCAGGCCTTGAGCGCGCCCTGGCCGGTGTGGCAAGGCTGGCACGACTCGACGCCGGCCGGATGTTCGACAACGGAACCGTGCCCGGACTGCGCCCACTCTTCCGCGAACGGATGGTGCGTGCCCTGATGGCACTCGGCGCAACCGGCGTCGAACGTAGCCGGAATCGCGATCGACGCGAGCGGGCCCGAACCATCCGGGTTCTCGACGTGCGTGAGTCCGGCGCCGTGGCAGCTCTCACACTGCACGTCGTGATACGCCTCGACGGCGGCGACCTTCCAGCCGCCGTCCTCGGCCAGAGGATTGCCCTGGTCGTTCACGGTGTGGCACGGATAGCAATGATCGGCCGCATGGCCGGAGTCTTCCAGCGTCTGGTAGGCCGACGCGTGGGCCGTCTCGACCCAGCCGACCTGATGCCCCACGTGACAGTTGCCGCAGGTGGTCATCTTGGTCTCGGCGTCGTAGTACCCCAGGAAACCGTGGGCCTCGTCCGCCGGAGGATTGAACAGGTCACGATCGCGGTAGACGATCTTCTCTTTTTCGCTGCATCCGGCCATGACCGCGATCATGACCAGCGGCAGCAGGGCCTTCGCCCCGACGTTCCAGGATCTGCGCATCGTCCTTCTCCCCCGGCTCTCGCGGGCTCCGGAAGGATGTTCCCCCCGGGCGTCGGCGCCCGATCTCGCCGTTCGATGACAGGTGCCAGCGCAGGGTAGCCGGTGCCCGCAGAGCCAACAAGGGAAAGTCGTCCATACCTGCGGCAAACCGAATTGCGGTTTTCCGAAGGTCGTGCAGGATGGCGCGTTGTGCGACAAAGCTGGACACGACCTGGACGAAACGTCAGGTGCTCGCACGCCGATCGGTTTCCGGTATCGCGCGCGGCATGGCGCGGAGGATCTCGGAAGCGATCGCGGCCCCCCGACCGCGGTGAGCGCGTCCCCCCGGGTCGAAGAAGTCCTGACGGATCTCCAGCTCGATCCCGAGGTAGCAGCGATCCGGGAAGCGGCTCCGCAAGTGCGTGGTGAGGCCGTCCGTCCAGCCCCGGTAGGGGCGGTTGCGATGCGCGACGAACCCCGCGCGGACGATCCCGCGCTGCCAGGCCCGGCACCACGCCGCCTCGCGGCCCCGACGTGGATCGAACAGGAGTCCGACTTCCGTCGGCCGACGCTTCCCCTCCCAGACGGGGGTGAACGTGTGCACCGCGATGTGAACGATCGTCCGTTCGTCTCGAACCGCTCGACGCACTCGAGCCTCGACCTCGGCGCGATGCGGGCGCCACCAGCGATCCAGGATCGTGGCCCGTTCCTCCGCCGGAACGTCGCGCATCCACTCGCTGAACAGCGCCGGGTGCCTCTCGGATCGGTTCAGCTCCACGAACAGCCGCGAGATCGTCGACGCCACGAGCGGCGTCCCGAGCTCGCGCGCGTACGCACGTGCCACGCCGAGTGCGCCCGGGTCCCAGCCTCGATGACTCGCGAGTACCCGGCGGGCGCCGCGAAACCGCGCGCGCCAGGGCGCCGGCACGGAGTTCCCACCGTGCTCGCACGTGACGAGGAAGCGAACCGGAGAGGCAGCCCGCGTCATGGCACGAAGGAGATGCCGCGGGCGAGCGAACGGGCGAGTGCCCGGTAGGTCTCGACCAGCGCGGGGCGCGGGACGACCGTGCCCGCAGGAGGCCGCCCGAGGGCATCGAGGATCCGACGGGCGAGCGTGCCGTGCCGCCGCCACACGTCGAGCGGCTCGCGCCACTCGCGGCCGGCTCCGTCGAGCGGCAGGCAGCGGTCGAGGAGTTCGGCCCAGAGATCCCGACCGCGCAGCGGTCCCGCGCCCGCATGTCCGAACGCGCGCAGGAACTCCCGGTCGGCGATCTCCACGTCATCGCCGTCGCGGACGGACGCGAGGAAGATCTCCGCGAGCCGCCCCTCCGCCCACGGCGAAGCGACGCCCGGAAGCGCGCCCTCGACCAGCGCGCGCACGACTGCCCCCACGAGCGCCACCGCGGCCACGTCCGCCGCCGGACACTCCTGCGAGTCGATGATCCGGATCTCGATCGAACCGCGATCGAAGCGCGCGATCGCACCACGCGCGTTCACCCAGGGATGGCGCAGGACGCCCTCCGGATCGTGCGGCGCGAGGTCCCGGTAGACGGACTGCAGCAGCGCCTCGTAGCCGGACTCCGTGGCCACCGACTCGGGAACGACCACGCCGGAAACACTCGGGACACGACGCGCATTGTGGCGATAGACCTCGAGTCGCGTGTCGTGGAATCCGGTCACCTTCCCGTCGGCGATCGGACTGCTCGCGGTCAGCGCGGGAATCAGCGGCAACACGAGCCGGATCGCCTCGTGCAATCGCGCGAACTCCTCGTCGCCCCGGAACGGCAGGTTCAGGTGCGTGCTCTGGAGATTGCTCCAGCCGTGACCGCGGCAACCGAAGATGCGATCGAACGTGCGGTAGACCGGGCCGTACTCGTGCGGCCAGAGGCGCGTTTCCGTTTCCGGATCCATCCAAGGGTGCATCCCGCTCGGCAGCAGCGTCGCTCCGAGCGATGCGAGCTCCTCGTTCGCCCGTGTGGCGTTCTCCTGGAACGTGCGCGCGAGGTCGGCAAGAGACTCGCGCGGCCCGTTCGTCTTCATCTCCAGCACGTGCAGCACGAGCTCGTTCGACCACGCGACGTCGTCGAATTCGATCTCGGCCTCGGGATCGCCGTCCGAGAACCGCGCGAGGAGCCGGTCGGCCACGGGCGCCACGTCGAATGTCTCGAGGTCCACGATGCCGTACTCGAGCTCGACCCCGTACGCGGAGAACAGGGAGAGGTTCTCTTCGTTGTCGCTCACGCGGTCGTCCCCCGCGCTTCCAGCCGCTGGAGGAAGACGCGCATCACGGCGAGGTAGAGATCGTCCTTGAGGATCGTGTCCTCGTAGCCGGCCTCGAGGCTCGGGTTGTCGTTGACCTCCACCACGAGGAAGCGGCCGTCGACCTCCTTGATGTCGACCCCGTAGAGGTCGTCTCCCATGAGAGCGGCCGCGCGCACGCCGAGCTCCACCGCCTCGGCCGGCGCCGACTCCACGGGCATCGCCTCCACCCGACCGAAACGCGACGCGCCGCGGATCTGCCAGTGCCCCTTGGCCATGTGGTACTTGCACACCCACAGCGGCCGGCCCGCGAGCACGCCGACCCGCCAGTCGAAGTCCGAGGGCGTGAACTCCTGCGCGACCGCGAGCTCGGACTTCGCGAGGATGTCCGTGAGCAGCGTCTGCAGCTCGGCCGGGTCCTTCGCCTTGCGCACTCCGAGCGAGAACGCGCTGTCCGGTTCCTTCACCACGACCGGAAAGCCGAGCTCCGCTCCCACCTGAGCGGCGTTCTCCGAGTTCACGATGATGGTCCGGGGGCAGGCGATACCGTGCCGTTCGAACACCTCGGCCTGGAACACCTTGTTCGAGCAGCGCACGATCGAGCGCGGCGAGTCGATGACCACGAGCCCTTCCGCCTCGGCCCGCCGCGCGAACCGGTACGTGTGGTGGTTCACCATCGTCGTCTCGCGCAGGAACAGCGCGTCGAACTCCGCGAGCCGGCCGAAGTCGTCGCGACCGACGATCGTCGCGTCGATGCCGAGTGTCCGGGCGGCCCGCACGAACTTCCGGATGGCCGCCTCGTCGGACGGGGCGTCCGGCTCCTTGGGGTCGAACAGGATCGCGAGGTCGAACCGCAAAGCCTCGCGCGACTCCGGCTCCGCCACCGTGCGCGTGAGCGCCCGCGTGACCTGTTCGGCCACGAACGGTCGCTCGGCCGGCGCGATGTCGCTCGTGCCGATCGGGCGGAGGCTCTGGATCCGCCAGTAGTCGCCGTTCTTGGCGAACTCCACGCGGAGGAACGGAGACGGGAAGTAGCGGAAGAGCGCGCCCGCGAGCCGATCCGCGCCGGCCCGTCGACAGCGGCCGAAGAAGACGTCGAGCGTGACGGCGGACTCCCGCACGTCCGCGAACGCGCGGCCCGTGAGGTCCTCCAGCTCCTCCGAAACGACCCGGACCACGGGGGTGAGCTTCAGGTCCTGCAGGGTGCCCACGGACGGGAGGGGTCGATGTCCGCGCGCTTCCGCGAGAAGAGACACGTAGTAGCCGGTGGTCTGGTAGCCGTAACTGCGGCAGAGATTGATGACCTTCGCGCGCGTCTTTCCGTCCGACCAGGTGCGACCGAGGTAGTCGCGCGCGGCCACGATCTTCACGCCGGGGACGTCGAGGTTCCAGTTCTTGGGGTTCTCGAGAACCACGAGACGATTCATGTCAGGAGGCCTTCGCGGAGTCCTTCGGCTCGAGGATGAGGAGGTTCGCGTCGTAGGTGACGATGCCGAGCAGGATCGCGGCGATCAGGCGATCCATGCCCACGGAGTAGTAGCGGGTTCCGTAGCGCGGGTTGTCGTGGAGCGGATCCGCCACCAGGACCTCGCGCTTCTCCCGGTCGTAGCCGCACACGACCACGAAGTGGCCGACCGGCTCGCCCCGGATCGGATCCGACACCGAATCCAGCTCGCGCTCGCAGCGATACAGATAGGTCGCGCTGAGCCCGGTGAGGATCGGCTTGCCGTCCTCGAGGAACTCGCGGAGCAGTCCCGGCTTGAGCTCCCGGTAGCGGAGCTTGCCTCCCAGCGAGAGGAACTCGAGATACGCTTCGCTCGCGAGGAGGAGTTTCGGGTCGCGCTTCGCGGCCATCTGCGCCCGGATGCGATCCGCGAGATCCGCGGAGTCTTCGAACCAGCTCGGGTCGAAGACCTGCAGGTTGTACGTGTAGATCGTGGCGTCGAAGCCGTGCCGCAATGCGTGGCAGGCGAGAGTGACGGCGAGCGTCCCGCCCGTCTCGAGTGGAACGATCTCCGAGATGACGCGATCCAGGCCGAGAGGACGGTCGTAGTAGCGGTACAGCGCGTGGAGACACGTCGGTCCGCACGTCGAGTCGTCCGGCTGGGGCAGGATCTCGAGCTCGAGTTTCGTATCCATGGAGATCCCCGCGGCGGCGCGCCGACGGGACTCTAGCTCGCCGCGCGCTTCGCCGCCAGGAAACGCTCGTTCTCCTTGAGATGACGCTTCCGCAGGCGGATCGCGTCCGGAGTGATCTCCAGGAGCTCGTCGTCGTCCAGGAACTCGAGCGCCTCCTCCAGGCTGAACTTGATCGGGGGCGTGAGGAGGATGCTCTCGTCCTTGCCGGAGGCGCGCATGTTCGTGAGCTTCTTGCCCTTCAGCGGATTCACCACGAGGTCGCTGTCGCGGGAGTGGATCCCCACGATCTGTCCCTCGTAGACCTCGTCGCCGGGACTCGCGAACAGGCGGCCGCGTTCCTGGAGATTGTCGAGCGCGTACGACAGCGCCTTCCCGGTCGCCATCGACACCATCACTCCGTTCGCGCGGCGGCCGATCCGGCCTTCCTTCGCGGGGGCGTACTTGTCGAACACGTGGTGCATGATGCCGGTGCCGTTCGTCAGCGTGCGGAACATCGTCTGGAAGCCGATCAAGCCGCGCGTCGGGATCGAGTAGTCCAGTCGCACCCGGCCGTCCTCGGCCGTGCCCATCGAGGTGAGCTGTCCGCCGCGCGCGCCGAGCGCCTCCAGCACGGCACCCTGGTGCCGCTCCTCGATGTCCACGGCGAGCGTCTCGTAAGGCTCGCACGTGCGGCCCTCGATCTCGCGACGGATCACGCGCGGACGCGACACGGCGAGCTCGTAGTTCTCGCGACGAAGATTCTCGAGCAGGATCGAGAGGTGCAGCTCGCCGCGACCGGACACCAGGAATCGATCCGTGTCCTCGGTCTCCTCCACCCGGAGCGCGACGTTGTGCAGCGTCTCGCGCGCGAGTCGCTCGCGAAGCTGCCGGCTCGTGAGGTACTTCCCGCTGCGCCCCGCGAACGGCGACGTGTTCACCTCGAACGACATCCGGATCGTGGGCTCGTCCACCGTGAGCGCGGGCAGCGCCTCCGGTGTCTCGGGATCGCAGATCGTGTCCGAGATGCGCGGGAACTCGATGCCCGTGAACGCGACGATCTGCCCGGCCCCGGCTTCCGAAATCTCCGAGCGACCCAGCCCCTCGAAGCCGAGCACCTGCAGGATTCGTTCGTTCCGCTGGTTGCCCTCGCGAT
>JAGQIB010000708.1 GCA_020431545.1 Gemmatimonadota bacterium | reverse complement strand
CCGACGGCAACGCCTTCTTCAACCGCCCGGGCCCGCGGCTGGTCGAGTCGCTGGAGATCCTCGCGGCCTGCGTGCATCCGGAGGAGTTCGGCGACCTCGCGGAGCGGCATGCGGCGGAGTTCGTGCCGCTGGCGCGGCTCGGCGGGTGAGGGCTCGGTTCCTGGCTGGGCGGTGCAGTGTCCTCCCGCGCGGGAGGCCCACCCCGCGCGTGCCCGGACTTCGAGCACCCGAACCGTGAACTCCGGGTGCGCCCCCCTTCAGCGCTCCAGGTCCCTCCGGCTGCAGACCGCGCGCACCTCCCCCGGCCGCGAGGATCGCCACACGTACAGAGTGCCCGGCACGGACAGCGCGCGCGGGGCGTCGAGCGCGTTGCCGACGACGAGATCCTCGATCCCGTCGGAGTCGATGTCCCCGATGCTCTCGAGGACCGCGCCGAACCAGATGCCGTGCCGCTCCGAACGGTCGATGCACGAACCGTCCCTTCCGGAGAGCAGGTGCAAGCGTCCCTCGAACATCGCCGTCACCGCGACGTCCGACACGTCGTCGCCGTCCAGGTCGCCGACGACTTCGAGCGCGGCTCCGAGGCCCCAGCCGAACGCGATCGAGCCGTCGACCGACCAGAGCTCCGTCCCTCGCGACCACGAGTAGCACGTGATCGAGCCGAACGTCCCGCTGTCGTCCTCCTGCGGACAGGAACCAACGACGAGCTCGGGGATCGCGTCTCCGTCGATGTCGGGCAGGAGCGCCGCCGAGTCGTACGTCGATCCCGACCAGGGCAGGACGGCATCGAACAACGCCGCGCCCGTCCTTCCGGACAGAAGGAGCACGCGCCCGGCCCGGTTCCTCACGACGACGTCGCCCCACCCGTCGCCGTCCGCATCCCCGACCGCATCCAGGGACCTGCCGAGGGCTTCGCCGCGCTCGGCTCCTTCGAGCGACCAGGCCGGGCTCCCGCCGAGGTCCACGAGAGTGACGCGCCCTCGAAACTCACGGACGTGTTCTCGGCGCCCCATGTCGAAGGTGGCGAGCCTCGCGGGCGGAGACTCCGTGGGCGCCCGAATCGCCGCGAGGGCCGCGCCGAAGCTCGCCATGGACGACGCCTCTCCGGACTCCGGGCCGAGTCGGATCGTCCGGATCTCCGACCCGGAGCTGCCCGAGACGATCCGTACGCGCCCGCCGCCGTGCTCGGGGTCGCAGTTCGGCAGACCGATCGCAAGGTCGCGAACCCCGTCTCCGTCGCAGTTCTCCAGCGGGGCGAGCGCGATCACGCGACCGGCCTCCCCTTCGATCCTGATCGCGAAGAGCTCATCGCGGTCGTTCAGGGAGACGACGCGAACGAGGCCGGCGACGCAGTCCGTCTCCGTGCAGGGATCCGCGACCGCGATCTCGGGCACGCCGTCTCCGTTCAGGTCGTCGAGCACGCCGAGGCGCACTCCGAAGCGGTCGCGATGCGGAGGAACGCTCACGACGGACGCAGAGCGGCAGGCGTCCGTACCCGGCGGCGCGCCCCCGGGCGTGGGCCCGGCACACGCGGCCACGACCGGGAGCCCCGCGATGGCGAAGCACAG
>JAGQIB010000707.1 GCA_020431545.1 Gemmatimonadota bacterium | reverse complement strand
TCCGAGCTCAAGCACATCATTCCGTACCACGGCAACGCGGACTTCGTGGTGAACAGCTCCCTCGCCTACGAGCTGCCGTACCTCAAACGGCACTGCTTCGCGGCGTTCGAGCCGTTCCTCGCGACGTACCGCGGCGATCCGAGCCGACTGGACGGCGTGATCCGCGCCGAGCGCGTGCAGCGCCTGCTCGCGTCGATCGCCGACGTCGAGAACGACGACCTCGTCCCGCCGACCTCGTTGTTGCGCGAGTTCATCGGCGGCAGCGCCTACGACGTGCACTAGGAGAGTGGAGTTGAGCACCGAGGTGGAAACCGTGAAGGCGGTCGAGTGGGTGCTGGAGGGGGCGGGGCGACTCGGTCGCAACGTCGCGCAGTTGCCGAGTCCGGCCGCGGGCGAGATCCTCGTGGCCACGATGATGGGTGCGATCAGTCCGGGGGCGGAGCGCGTGCTGCTGCACGGAACGTCGCCTCTCGTGGGCGAAGGCGGCTATCCGTACCAGCCCGGCTACCTGAACGTCGTCCGGATCCTGGACGCCCCGGATCGCACGCTCGTGGGCGAGCGTGGCATCGCGATCCTCGGGCACCGGGATTTCGCCCTGGTGCCGTACGCGAAGTTCGTTCGCATCCCGTCGAACGTGACCGACGAGAACGCGATGCTCGGCGTCCTCGCGGCCGACGCGCGCAACGCGATCGAGATCGCGAGCGTCGGGCCCAAGGACCGCAGCCTCGTGATCGGCGGCGGAATCCTCGGGGTGCTCACCGCGTGGGAGCTCTGCCACCGCACGAACGAAGAGGTGCGGATCGTGGAGCGGGATCCGGCGCGGCGCGAGCTGATCCAGGCCATCCGCTTCCCGCGGAACGTCGTGCGGGACGCCGAGCCCGGCAACGCGAAGTGGCATTTCGTGTTCGACTGCGCGAACGGGAGCGACGCCTTCGATCTCGCCCAGCAGGTCGCGCGGCCGGGGGCGTCGATCGTGCTCGTGGCCGACGGGTCGCACGAGAAGTACTCGCTGTCCCCGCAGTTCTTCGCCAAGGGCCTCTACCTCGGCAAGACCGACGCGAATCCGGATCTGCGGTCGTTCCTCGCGGAGTGGTTCTCGCGGCACGAGGATCGGGAGTCGCTCCTGGACGTGGCGTTCCGCGACGAGATCCGGTTCACGGCCTATCCGCAGGCGTACCTCGAAGCGCTGCTCGGACCGCCGGAGCGTCGTCGCGGTCTGCTGCCGCGCGTGCGTTACGACTGAGCGGGGGAGTCCGGGGCCGCCTCGACTCCGAGCACGGGATCGCTCGGCCACCGACGACGCGCGATCACGCGCAAGGACGGCAACGCCTCGGCGATCCGCCCTTCGAGGTCGTGCACCAGTGCCGCCACGCCGTCCTCTCGCGACTCCCGCACGGCCGTCTCGATCGCGGCACAGAGGTCCGCGGCCTCGTTCGCGCCGACCGTACGTGCGCTCGACTTCAGCCGGTGGGAAGTTCGCCGGGCGGCGTCCAGGTCGCCCCGCGCGATCGCCTGCTTGATGCCGTCCAGCTCGCGACGCGCTTCGCGATCGAACATCTCGATCACGCGGGAGGCGAGACTGCGCGCGCCCGCGGGGGTGGCGCGATCGAGTTCGTCCAGCGCGCCCTCGTCGATCGGCGCGGCCGTGTCGCACGGCGTGCCGTTCGTCTCGGGCGTCGCGACCGATTCCCGCGCCGGCAGCCAGCGCGCGGCCACGGCCTCGAGCTCCTCGCGCCGGAACGGCTTGGACAGGAAAGCGCTCATCCCGGCCGCGATCGCGTTCGCACGATCCTCGCGGGTGGCGTTTCCCGTGAGCGCCACGATCGGCGTCATCGGCCCGCTTCGTTCCCGCTCGCCCGAGCGGATGCGTCGCGTCGC
>JAGQIB010000706.1 GCA_020431545.1 Gemmatimonadota bacterium | reverse complement strand
CTGAAACTGGAGTATGATGTCCGGTATGTGCGGACGCAGTCGCTGGCGGTCGACCTGGGCATCCTGCTGAAGACGGTCCGGGTCATGCTCACCGGAGAAGGCGCCCACTGAATCCCCCTCCGCTTCCGAAACCGCGCCGTCCGTGGCCGGTTTCGGAGCGGGGAAGATGTGTTCGCGTAACGACTTAGCCCCCCTTTCCCCGTCTTTCTGCTCTTGACGCTCCTCGGGGTGCGTGCTAGCGTTCGCTCGAACAGGCTCGCGAGTCGCACAACTTGTTGTGATTGCGTTAGTTACGCCTTCTGCTGGGAGGCCGCCGTGGATGTGGCTGTCCGAAAGGCGGGAGAAGTCAGCGTGATCGAGGTCGCGGGGAAGATCCTCGGCGGCCCCGAATCCCAGGCGCTCCGCGACGCGATCGACGTGGTCTTCGAGCAGGACTGCGAGCGACTTCTGATCGACCTGACGCACGTTCCGTGGGTGAATAGCGCGGGGCTGGGTATCCTCCTGGCGGCGTATTCCCGGATGCGGGATCGGGGTGGGGAGATGAGGTTCTGTGGGGTGGGGCAGCGCGTGCGGGGAATCCTCAAGACAACCAAACTTCTCACGGTAATGCCCTGTGATGCCGATGAGAGATCAGCAATCCAGAAGTTCGAGGAGGCGCATCCCGGGGGCCGCTCGTCGTGAGCCCTCCTGCCGGGAGCCGGGACTCGTCGCATGAGCGAGGCGAGCGAGCGACGCATCGCCCGGGGCGTCGAGGCTTCGCTGAAGGTCGCGCTCATCATCGGACTCGGGATCTTGACCTGGAAGCTGTTCGCCATGCTGGCTCACGTCGGCATCGCGTGGTGGAAGGGTGCGCCGGCGGCGGCGCTGTTCGTGCTGGCGGCGGCGTGGGCCGCGCGCGGTGTGCTCGCGACCTTCCGGGGGGAAGATCGAGCGCGCACCGGATTCAGGCGAGGCGAGCGTGACTCCGAACGTTGATCCCAAAGACTGGGGTGGCAAGGACTGGGCGGGCGCGGCGGCGGTCCTCGGCCGACTCGTCACGCTTCCGCCGCTCGGGCAGATCGGTCGCCAGAAGTACGGCCCGTTCCTGCGCGCCGGCCTCGAACTCTTCGGAGCGCACGGCATCACGGTGGGGTTCTGGATCTCGCCGCACGAGTTGCGACGGTACCGGGTGCTCGCGGAAGAGAGCGGGCGAGAGATCCACGAGGACCTGCTGGATCCCGGCAAGGGCAGCGGCGCCCTGCGCGACGTGCTCCGCCGCGGCGGAGCGGAACTCATCGCGAGCCTTCCGAGTGATCGCTTCGACGCGGAGTTCGAGGGCTACCCCGGCCATCAGTCCACGTCGTGTCTGCTCGTGGGGCTCAAGATGCGCGACGAGCCCCCGGCCGCGCTGGCGCTGCACCGGTTCTCCGGCCCGGCCTTCGGCGAGTCGGATCGCGATCTCGCCGTCTCCCTGTCGCCGATCTTCGCGGCGGCGCTCGACAACCTGCGTCGCTTCACGCGGGCGGAGGAGCTGTCCATCACCGATGGACTGACCGGCGTCTACAACTACCGCTACCTTCGGTCCGCCCTCGATCGCGAGGTCGCGCGGGCCAAGCGATTCCGCGAGCAGTTCGCCCTGATCATGCTCGATGTGGATCATCTCAAGGAGTACAACGACGTCCACGGACACCTGCAGGGCAGTGAGGTGCTTCGTCGACTGTCGCAGGTCGTGATCGGCGAGCTCCGGGCCACCGATGTGCTGGCGAAGTACGGTGGCGACGAGTTCGTGATCATCCTGCCCCAGACCACGAGGGAGGGCGCCGTCATTCTCGCCGAGCGCATTCGCGCGGCGGTGGAGGCGACGGCGTTTCCGGGTGAAGACGATGGAATCCGGATCACCACCTCGATGGGCATCGCCCAGTTCCCTGAAGACGGCGAGGTGACCCGGGATCTTCTCGAGTCCGCCGATCGGACGCTCTACGAGGCGAAACGCACGGGCCGAAATCGAGTTTCGGCCATGACCTCGGGTTCGGCCCCCGACGGGCCCGGTGCGACGGGAGACGAAAAGAAATGACGCTGCTCACGAAGCT
>JAGQIB010000705.1 GCA_020431545.1 Gemmatimonadota bacterium | reverse complement strand
CGCGACTCGGAACCGCGCGCGGAGATCTCCGCCTCGCCGCGTGAGTTCGTGCGGACGTGGATCAGCGGCAACTCGCGCAGCAGATCCTCCATCGACGCGGCGGCCGGCAGGGCGAGCGAGTCGACCTCGACGGCCAGCGCGGAGGCGCCCCCCACGGTCGTGGTGGGACGGGTCGCGACGACTTCCACCGTCTCCATCTCGGAGAGCGAGTCGGCGGGAGTCTCGGCGCTCGCGGCGGCGGGGAAGATCAGAAGGCAGGGGAGAATGCAGGCGCGCATCGCGGCTCCTCGGAAGCGGGTTCTCGGCGGTCTCGGACGTCCGTCGACGGCGTCGGTGGTCGGTCGCCTTCTACAGGTACGGGTCGGAGCCCGGCTCCACCGGCTCCCACAGCTCGATCTTGGTGCCGTCCGGATCGAGGATCCAGGCGAACTTCCCGTTCTCCTCGCGGGCCATCTCGCCCACGATCGTCACGCCCTCCTCCGCGAGCTGCGCGAGCAACGTCTCGAGATCGTGAACCCGGAAGTTGATCATGAACGGCTGCTCGCTCGGCGCGAAGTACTTGGAGTCCTCGGCGAACGGACTCCATACCGTGTAGCCCACGCGCTCCGGCGCCTCGTCTTCCCGCCAGCGGAGCATCGCGCCCCAGGACTCGGCCGGCACGCCGAGATGTTCGCGGTACCATGCGAGTGACTTCTCGCGATCGCGGCTCTTGAAGAACACGCCGCCGATTCCCGTCACGCGCTTCACGACGGGTACCCGATGCCGCGCGCGATCGCGGTCCCGAGGAACAGCATGACGAGAATGAACAGGAGTTCCACGTGGCCGATCCTCGAGATCAGCTTGGCCCGGCCGTAGTCGATGGCTCCGCCGTTTCGCACGGCGCCCCGCCAGCGCATCAACGTGACCCCGGCAAAGACCTCCAGGAGCACGATCAACACGAACAGTGTGAGCTTCGCGTGGAAGAGGGGATGGTGGAGGTAGTACTCCGTCCCCTTCTCGAGGCCGCCGAACGCCCGCCAGAGACCCGTCACGAGCCACAGCAGACCCGCCACGCCCCACCAGGTATCCGCGAGAAACGCCGGCGCCAGGTCGGCGGGCGTGGAGGCCCGGCGCAGCGCGCGAGAGCGCGCGTAGATCGCGCCGAAGCCGATCCCGAGCGCGAGAAGGTGGAGCGAAGCGATCAGCCAGCGGAGCGTCATGCGCGGATCTCCCGGGTACGAGGTTCCTCGTATTGTCGCCTTCCGCGGACGGTGTGGCAATGCAGGGAGGGTGGGATCCGGACCCTGAATTCCGCTATCGGCGATTCCTGGGGCGATTCGCGGCTCCGGAAAGGTCGGTTCCGGCCTTTTCAGCGAACCGCTCTCGCCCTAATTTCGGCCGGTGGAATCCACCTCCAACCCGGAGTCGAAACAATGCCCGCGTATACCTGCGAGAAGTGCGGAATGAGCATCGGGACGATGACCTGCGGCAAGTGCGGCAAGGAGCTCGTGCACTCCTCGCTCACGAAGCCCGACGGCTCGACCGTGCACATCTCCGAGTGCCCCGAGGGTCACGGCAAGGTCAAGTCGCCCATGTGCTGCGGCCAGG
>JAGQIB010000704.1 GCA_020431545.1 Gemmatimonadota bacterium | reverse complement strand
CGGGTCGCGCGCGAGAACGTCGAGGCCGCCCCCGGCGATCTCGGTTCGTTCGAGGATCTCGTGGTCGTCGAGCATCTCTTGCGAAGCTCCCGGGCTCTCAGGCAAGCTGCCCCCTTTTCCGGAGGCCCCCTTGAATAACCGGATTCCCGGCGTCGCGACAATCCTCTTCGACGTGGGCAACACGCTCACCTGGGTCGATCTCGCGCGCGCCGGATCGGTCCTGGAGGAGCACGGTCTCCCGCGGCCGGCGACCGACGTCGCGGAGGCGGAGGCGATCGCCCGCCGGCAGATGTACCTGGCCCCCGCCGGAACCTCGGACGCGGACCGGTGGGCCGGATACGTGACCTCGATCTTCCGGGAGCTCGGAGTGGAGACGGCACGCCTCGCGTCGCTCCGGGAAGCGATGTTCGAGGTCCACCGGGCGGAGCATCTGTGGCGGCGCGTGCTCCCCGGCACGGACGCGGTCCTCGCGGAGCTCGCGGATCGCGGCTACCGCCTCGGGGTGGTATCGAACTCGGACGGACGAGTGGAGCCGCTGCTCGAAGAGGTCGGTCTCGCGCGGCACTTCGAGGTGATCGTGGATTCGCAGATCGTCGGCATCGAGAAGCCGGATCCGCGCATCTTCGCGCTGGCGCTCGTGCGGATGGCGGCGAACGCCGAGAGCGCGATCTACGTCGGCGACTTCCCGGCCGTCGACGTCGTGGGCGCGCGGCGCGCGGGACTGCGTCCGGTGCTGCTCGACCCGCTCGACATCGGCGCGAAGGACGACTATCCGCGCCTGCGTGCGCTGTCCGAGTTGCCGGGGATCCTGCCGGGTCGCGCCTGACGCCGGGACGAATGCCGACTCAGGGGGCGCGCACGATGCGACGCGTGACGAGCTCCCGCCCCCAGGTCACGCGGCACGTGTACACGCCGGCGCCGGCGAACGTTCCGTCTTCGGTGCGCCCGTCCCACTCGATCACGTGAGGACCGGGGGCGAGATCCGCGTCGGTGATCGTGGCGACGCGACGTCCGAGGAGATCGTACACGCGCGCAACCACACGCCCCGGGCTCGGCAGCGTGAGCGCGATCGACACGCCCCCGCGCGAGGGATTCGGGGCCGCGCGACCCACCGCGAACGCGAACGAACGCTCCGGATGCGAGAACTCCCGCGGTTCTTCGTTGCCCGGGATCTCTCCGTGGATCGAGTCCCAGGTGGCGTGTCGCCCGCGACGCCACTCCGGCGTCGGCGCATCCGCGACGCCGTCCGTGGCCACGACCGTCCACCAGAATGTCTCCTGGTAGCGGAACGCCCCCTCGTGCAGCACGACCGAGGCGCGGGGCTCCGTGAGGCCGGCGTACGTCCGCCACTGCGCGGGCGGCGCGTCCGGAGAGAGCGCGAGGCGCAGTTCGTACGTGACCGGTGCGCGCGCGTCCGGATCGCTCGACGCCTCCCACGTGAACTCCACCGGCTGGCGCCCGTTCACTCCGGCGTCGACCGCGGGCGTCGAGAGCGCGAAGGCCGTGGGATTCGCGTTCGCGGCGGC
>JAGQIB010000703.1 GCA_020431545.1 Gemmatimonadota bacterium | reverse complement strand
CGAGGCCGCCGCACGAGCAGATCCATCCGCAGTAGGCGCCCTTCCCCCAGAATCGAATCAGCAGCGGGATGAGCACGAACGTCTGCACGACGGAGATCACGAGCCACAGCACCATCGGCTGGTACGTGAACACGTTCCACAGGAACAGCGGCCAGGCGAGGATCAACCCGATCGTGCGCCAGTACTCGCGGCCCTGGGCGTCCCACTCGCTCGCGGGGAACAGCTGGTCCGCCCACCAGGACGACCCGCGCGTGGGATCGTGCACGTGGATGCGTCGATCCGAGACACGCACGGTGGCGAGACGGCCGTCGGCACCGTGCAGCAGCAGGCGATCGCCCGCGTGCCGGATCGGCCAGGACACCTCGAGCGAGAGATCCGGCCACGCGGCGACGTCGGCCGGAAGGTCCGGGCGCACGGAATCCAGCAGCGCGGCGGGGTCCTCCGGAGAGTGGAGCACGGACTCTTCCCACCGGGTCGCCGCCGCCGGCGCGATCGTCACGACGCGATCGGCGTCGCCGAACGCGCCCCGGTGGCCCGCCCACGGCAGCAGGACACTCGGCAGCAGGAACAGCGGCACGATCTGGAACGCCATCAACGTGAGCGTCTGGACGGTGACGTACGGCGTGCGACGACGGCGAATGCGCCGGACTCCGAACCCCACGATCGCGAGCGTGTACGCGAGCGTGAACCACGCGGCCGGTGTCTGGAACGCGATGCCGAGCGTGCCGGCCAGCGTGGAGGCATCTTCCGGCCGCATGAACTGGAACGGGAACCAGTCGTGCGCCTGGAACTTCGCGGTGAGCTTCCCGCCGGCCTTCCAGTGGTACAGAAATCCGATCACGCCGGCGAACGCGAGCAACGTCGCCCAGAACTTCGCGCCGCGATCCCCCGCGATGGTCACCCCCGATCGACGGAAGAACTCGAGCGGGGCCTCGCGACCGATCATCGCGAACACGAAGTCGTTCGGGATCGTCTCGCTGCGGCCGTCCGCATGACGCAACACGACGTCCTGCTCGCGGATCTCGGTAACCTCGGTGGCGAGGCGGAGCGCGAGCTTGCCGCTCGCGGCGAGCTCGTTCGCGCGCTCGGTGTTCTCCGCCTTCGGGCGGGCAAGGTCGGCGCGGCGGTAACTGAGCGTCACGTCGGCGCCGTTCTCGGCGAGTGCGATCGCGCTCTCGAGCGCACTGTCTCCCCCGCCCACGACGAGCACACGTCGCGCCTGGAAGTCGCGCGGGTCGTGCAGTCGATTGCTGACCTTGTCGAGGTCCTCCCCCGGCACGTCGAGTCGCCGGAAGTCGCCGCTGCGACCGAGTGCCGCAAGGACCCGGCGCGCGCGCACGGTGTCTCCGCCCGCCAGCACGACGTCGAATCCGTGTGGCGCCTTCGCGACCCGCTCCACGCGCGCCGACGCCGGCACGATCCCCTGGTCCACGGTCTGACCGCGGAGTTCGTCGACGAGCGCCTCCTTCACGGAGGCCGTCACCGCGAGCTCGCCGGCCGGCGTCATGTCCTTGGGGTACGTGTAGATGGGCTTCGCCCGGGGGAAGTTCACGATCGTGGAGAACGGCTCGGAGGACTCGAGCACGACGAACCGGAGGCCCCGTCGCCGGGCGGTGAGCGCGGCCGACATGCCGGCCACCCCGGCGCCCACGATCGCGAGATCGAACACGTCGGCGCCGGCCGGCGACTGCCCGGCCCGGGACAGATCGTCGGCGAGCCGCTCCGCGACGCGCGCCCCGGTGTCCGCCGAGAACTTGAGCAAGGGGACGCCGCGCAGGTCTCCCGCGACGAACAGGCCCGGGACGTTCGTGCTGCCGTCCTCACGAACCTCCGGCAGCTTCTCCACCGTACCGGCCGGCCACTGGAGATGCAGCCACTCCGCGAAACGTCGCCACGCACTCACGAGCTCCTCCTTGCCGGCCCCGGCGCCGACCGGGAACCCGGGTCGAGTACGCGCGCGAGTCGGGGATCGTGACGACGGTATCCGGGGGCGGGCGGGTACGCAACCGGACACCCTCGACCCCGCGATCCCATCCGGCGGGCCCCGCTCCCCGATTCCGAGGGTATAGTGGAACGTTCTCCCCCCCTTCGGAGAGCGCGTTTGAGCCCGGAACGCAACATCGGGGATCCGCTCGTCACCCGGATCGTGGATCGGGCCCGCGCCCGCGGGAGCGGCCGGGACCCCGAGCTGTGGCTCGCCGTGGGAGGCGTCCTCACCCGCTATGTGCGCCGCTTCGCCTCCGATCTGGATCCGCAGGTCCAGAGCGACATCGTCTCCGAAAAGACGTTGGATCTGCTCGTCCGCTACGACCATGGTCAGTGGTCGCCCGCCGACTGGTCGGCGGCCCGGGTCAGCGCCTATCTCCGCTCGATGGCACGATTCGGCGTCGCCGATCGGATCCGTGAGACGAGTCGGCTTCGGCCGGAGCTGCCGGAGTCTCT
>JAGQIB010000702.1 GCA_020431545.1 Gemmatimonadota bacterium | reverse complement strand
GCACCAGCGCATCCTCTTCGCGCAGCTCGATCAGGGGCGACGTCGCCTCGGTCGCTGCCTCGCCGAGCGCAGCGCGCTCGAACGTGAGCTCACGCCGCAGCCGGATCGCGGACGGCCGGGCAGCGAGTTCGGGTTGCGCCTGCAGCGTTCGCTCGAGCGCCGCGGCCACGTCCACGCGGGGCAGCGGGCGGGTGAACAGCGGCAGGTCCGTGAGTCCGCCGAGGTTCCAGAGATCCTCGAGATCCCGCCAGGCGGGATCGTCGGCGGGAAGGAACTCCGCGGGCAGCGGCGGCACGTCCTCGGCGCTCGCCGGCGCTCCCGCGAGCGCGAGAACCGCCAGAACGAGCACGAGGCCGAAGCGCCCTGCCCGAACGCGGAACCCGTTGCGGGAACGTCGGAAGGGAAGCATATTGGGCACGCTAGAAAGCCTCCTGTCGGCTGTCAAGCGAAGCCCGATCCACGGGACCCCCGTGTCCGTCGGGTCGCGTTCGCCCGTCACCCGGCCGGCGAGCCCCGAGTCGACGTTTCACCGAGCGAAGTGCTCCGGGAGATCCCGATGTCGCGAATCCGGTCCGCGCGGACCCGCGTCCTCCTCGCGCTGGTCTTCGCCGTCGCCGCGACCGGCGCCGCGCGAACCGCCGCCGCGGAAACCGTGCGGGAAGCGGTCCTCGCGAGCAAGTACCAGACCGGCGACTACGCCGTGTACCTCGGATGGCACCGGCCGAACGACTGGCAGTTCGAGGAGCACGGAACGTCGGCGTTCCCGTTCGGCATCAAGGTGCGCTTCCGCGTGGCGGACGAAGGCTGGCTCGCGCACCTGCGCCTCGAAGGCGACGTCACCTACTGGCGTCGGGCGAACGATCCCTCGATCGTGATCACCGCGTTCCAGCAGCCGGAGTTCGACGCGCTCACGCTCGGCACCACGCTGCAGTACGTGCTGCCGCGCCTGGGATGGGTCGAGCCGTACGTCGCGGGAGGCCTCTCGCTCACGTCGCAGTCGAACGACTTCTTCGTGTTCCGCCCGGACGTCTACGAGGTGCAGCCCGAGAACCCCGATCAGTTCGCGCTCGCGAGCTGGAAGCGCTTCGATGCCGGACCGCGCGTGGGCATCGGCTTCGATGTCCAGCTCGGCACTCGCGCCTTCCCTTTCCTCGAGTACCGGCATCTCTTCGGCAAGGTCGGGATCTCCGCCCAGGACGTGAAGATCGGTCCGCTCAGCCTCGCGTCGCTGGGCCTGGACGTGGACGACGTGCAGACCCTGCCGGACGATCCCGAGGTGGGGGGGCGCCCGTTCTCGCACGAGTACGACTGGGGCGGGCCCGAGGTGGTCGTCGGATTGAAGATCCTGTTCTGATCGGCTAGACTCGCTCGCGCTCCGCGACGTCCCCGCTCGTCGCCCCTTCCCGGACCCTCCGGAGGCCGAACCATGGAGATCCAGTACCTGGGGCACTCCGCGTTTGCGGTGCGGCTCGGCTCGGGCCGTCGGCTCGCGATCGACCCGTTCCTGACCGGCAATCCGAAGGCGGCCGCGACTCCGGCCGACCTCGAGGACTGCGACACGGTGCTCGTCACGCACGACCACGGCGATCACCTCGGCGACGCGTTTCCGCTGTGCAAGAAGACCGGCGCCACGCTGGTGGCGATGTTCGAGGTGGCCGAGAACGCCGCGGCCGAGGGCGTGAAGACCGAGCCCATGGGCGTCGGCGGCGCGGTCGCGCTCGGCGACCTCGTGGTCAACATGGTCAACGCCCAGCACTCCGCCGCCAGCGGTCACGCGGCCGGCTTCGTGCTCGAGGCGGAGGGCCGCAATCTGTACTTCGCGGGGGATACGGGCCTGTTCGGGGACATGCGACTGATCGGCGAGATCTGGCCCCTGGACCTCGCGGTGCTCCCGGTGGGGGACCGGTTCACGATGGGCCCGAAGCTCGCGGCCCGCGCGGTGGAGTTCCTCGGACCGGAACACGTGATACCCTGTCACTACGGAACGTTCTCCCTGCTCCGACCCGATGCGAGCGAGTTCGTGACCCGGGTCGGGAACCGAGCGAAGGTGCACGCCCTGACCCCAGGGGAGTCCCTGTCCCTTTGATCCCGTCCCCGCGGAAGTTCTCGATGTCCGGATTCCTGCACCGCGTCCTCGTCTGCGGAGTGGCGGCCCTCGGCCTCGCGACTCCGGCCGACGCGGCCATCCGTCGCGTCCCGACCGACTTCGTGACCCTGTTCCAGGCGATCTTCGAATCCGCCCCGGGAGATACGGTCCAGGTCGTGGGGAACGGCGGCGCGACCTTCCATCACGCGCAGCTCACGTTCGACAAGGACATCACGATCCAGGGCGGATGGCGCGCCGACTTCGCGGTGCGTGACCCCGAGGTCTACGTCACGGTCGTTCGCGACACGACGAATCTGTACAACAAGGCCCTTTTCCTGGTGGAAGGCTCACCCCGCCTGGTGTTCGACGGCATCCAGATCATCGGCGGACAGATCGGGATCCGCGCGGAAGGCGGCGCGGACATCACGCTGCGCGACTGCACCATCCGGAGTCAGCGCAACGGCGCCGTGCCGAACACGCCGATCGGGCCGGCGGGCGGCGGCATCCGCATGGTGGGCGGCACGCTACGGATCGAGAACTCGCGGATCCAGAACATCGTCACGCGGACCGAGGGGGCGGGCATGGTGCTGGACGGCGTGTCCAGCTTCTCGGCGACGGGCCTGCAACTGGACAACGTGACGGCGGCCCGGCTCACCGGCGGTTCGAACGGCGGCGGGATCTGGGCGAGCGGCGTGCAGGACATCCTGATCGAGAACAGCACGCTGGAGAGCTGCTCGAGCGTCGCGGACGGCGGACTGCTGTTCGTGACCGGGGGGCCGGCGTGGCTGCGGAACTGCACGCTGCGGAACGGCCTCGCCTCGAGCGACGGCGGCGCGCTGGCTCTCGTCGAGGCCGGCGACGTCACGCTCGAGAACTGCGTGATGGAAGGGAATCGCGGTTTCTTCGGCGGCGGGATCCGCGCGGACGACTCGTCGCTGCTCACGCTGCGCGGGTGCCGCATCGCGGAAAACGTCGCGCCGAACGAGGGGGCCGGTCTGTACTTGCACCGCACTCCGTTCCAGTTCGAGAACTGCGAGTTCGAGGCGAACATCCGTCTCATCACGCCGCAGACGATCGTGGCCGAGGG
>JAGQIB010000701.1 GCA_020431545.1 Gemmatimonadota bacterium | reverse complement strand
TGTTCGACGGGTGTCGGGCGTCCGTCGGTTCGGCGATCTACCTCCAGTTCTCCGACATGATCGTGGAGAACAATCTCTTCGTGGACAACGAAACGGTCTCCGGTGGAGGCGCGATCGCGGTCGCGGGCGGCTCGCCCACGATCCGGAACAACACGTTCGCCCGCAACCGGTCTCCGTTCGGAACGGAGGGGGCGGCGGTCTACGGCTCGGCGTCGTCGTTCGTGCTGGATCGGAACGTGATCTGGGATTCCGACGGCGGTCAGGCGGTCTACTGCGCCGGAACGAACACTCCCACCATCACCTGCAACATCTTCTGGGAGAACGCGTTCGGCTCGTTCGGCGGGTCGTGCGCGGATTCCGTCGGCTTCAGCGGGAACACGGCGGTGGATCCGTTCTTCTGCGATCCCGACTTCGACGACTTCGGCTTCTGCGCGGACTCGCCGGCCCTGATCGGAACGTGCGGGACCATCGGATACTCCTCGCCCGGCGGGAACTGCGCCGCCTGCAACGTGGTTTCCGTGGCGAATCTCGAGACCCGGTCCTGGGCCGGGGTGAAGGCCCTCTACCGCAACTAGAGCGCTTCTCCGGCGATCGTCCGGTCGGGCGCCCCCGTCGGGGGGCGCCGCCGGTCCCTTGACACTCGACGGGGGCGTCCCTAACCTCGCCGCCTCGCGGGGCCTCAGCCGCGTGGTTGGACTTCCCGGAAGCACCGGAGGGATCACCTCATGTCGCGCTCGTCCGCCCGGGGGCTGCTCGCCCTCTCCATGCTGGGCTTTCTCTGTTCCTGCGCGGGAACCACCTCGCGCTCCGGCGGTCGCGACATGATGGCCGACATCGGAGACCCGGAGGAGGCGATCCAGGCCGCGCAGGCCGTACTCGCCGCGAACCCGGAGGATTCCGCCGCGAAGTTTCGTCTGGGCCTGGCGTGGGCGAAGCTGGCCGACGCGACCGCGGCGGGTGAGCCCCAGAAGGCGTTCCGCGATTCGGCCCGCGTGGCACTCGAGTCGGTGATCGAGTCCGATCCGCAGAACGTCGAGGCTCGCGTTCACTACGGACTCGTGCTCGAGGACCTCGGACGACTGAGCGACGCCGTGGACCAGTACGACCAGGCGCACGAGATCGCGCCGGAGGATCCGGTTCCGCTCGTGAACAAGGGCGCGCTCCTGTATTTCAACGAGAAGAAGACGTTCGAGGCGAAGGAAGTGCTCATGCAGGCGCTCGCGCTCGATCCGGACAACGCGAACGCGCACTTCAATCTCGGAGTGCTCTTCGCGGATGCGAACATGTTCCACGAAGCGAAGGTGGAGTGGGAGCGCGTGATGAAGGTGGCCCCCGAGGGAAGTCCGGCTCGCAACCTCGCGGCCCAGAATCTCGATCGCGTGAACGCGCTGCTGGAGGGGAACACGGCAGCCGATTCCGGGGTGAAAGCCCCGGACGACGGTCACGGACACTAGATTCGGCTCGACTCTCGCCCCCGCTCGAGTCGGGGGCGCGCATCCGGTTCTCGCGGGCCCGTGCCTTGACAGTCCCGTGAG
>JAGQIB010000700.1 GCA_020431545.1 Gemmatimonadota bacterium | reverse complement strand
TTCGAGGGCAAGTACAAGATCCTCGGCAAGCCGAAGCTCACCACGCTCGTGGACGAGGTCCGGCGCGATCTCGGCTTCGGCCGCTCCCAGCTCTCGCGCGCCCCGATCTCGCCGAACGGCCGTCGCCGCGACGCTTCCGGGTCGGCCGGCGGCAGCCGACTTCCCTGGGTCCGGATCCTCGCGGGCGTCGGAGGCGGGCTGGTGCTTCTCTTCGTGGTGCTGTCGCTCCTGATCGGAATGACCGAGAAGGGCGTGCTCGAGTTCCTGAACACGCTGCCGGGATAGCGATCGATGAAGAAGATCCTCCGCCCGTTCTCGGATCCGCGCGTGATCATCGGCCTGGTGCTCGCGGTGCTCGTGGCGCTGCTGTTCACGCTGGGCCCGCGCTTCGGCATCACCGGGGAGACCCGCTTGCTCGTGATCATCGGCCTGATGATGGTGGCGATGATCGTCCTGCTGCTCACCGGCGGGAAGAAGCGCAAGAAGAAGTCCGCCGACATCGAGCGATCGCTGCTGCTCGAGGCCGACAGTCTCGTGATGTCGTCCTCCGGCGCGCAGCGTCAGGCGAACGAGAAGGCGCGCGACGAGCTCGCGAAGGCGATCGACGCCCTGAAGAAGGCGCGGGGCGCCGGCGGGCGGTCGGCCCTGCACGAGCTCCCTTGGTACCTCGTGCTCGGGCGCGAGAACTCCGGCAAGAGCACGATGATCCAGAACTCGGGGCTGCAGATCCCGAGCGGAGGCGCGGGCGAGGAGGGGACGCGTCGCCAGGGCATCGGCGGCGGGCGCTCGCTGCGCTGGTGGTTCACGCAGCAGGCCATCCTGCTGGAGGGACACGGCCGGTTCCTCGATCGCGAGGACGACGCGGACGCCCGCACGGACTTCGACGCGCTGCTGGAGGTCGTGCGCAAGACGCGCGGGGAGACTCCCGTGCAGGGTATCGTGGTCACGATCTCGGCCGAGGATCTGATCCGTCACGAATCCGCGCGCCTCGACGAGCAGGCCCGCGTGATCCGACGTCGCCTCGACGCCGCCCGCGACGGACTGCTCGAGCACTGCCCGGTGTATCTCGTGGTCTCCAAGGCGGACCTCGTGCACGGCTTCCAGGAGTTCTTCCAGGATCTGGAAGGCAACGCGCGCGACCAGGTCTGCGGCGCCACCCTCTCGGTGGAGCAGATGAAGGAAGACGCGGACCGCGTCTTCTCCCGGGAGTTCGACCAGCTCTACCGCTCGATGTGCCAGCGTCGCATTCCGCGCATGGTCTCCGAGGAAAGACCGGCCGTGCGCGGGCGCGTGTATCTGTTTCCCCTCGAGTTCCAGACGCTCAAGCGCAAGCTCGCCCGTTTCGTGAAGAGCGTGTTCGAGCCCGACACGGCGGGTCGCCGGCCGGACTTCCGCGGCTTCTACTTCGGCAGCGGGCACGTGGAAGGCGAACCGGTCGAGATGGTCGTGAACGAAGTGAGCCGCGTGATCGGCCTGCCCCCGGAGTTCGACGACGCGAGCGACGTCACGCGCGTGATCCATGACCTCCCCGCACCGGCCGCCGCCGTTCCCGCGCCCTCCGCGGTGAGGCGCCGGACGGAGGACGGCGAGCCGCGCTTCCTCCGGGAGCTGTTCACGCGGGTCCTGCTCATGGACGCGCCGCTCGCGCGGCCCACGGAGGCCTGGGCCCGCCGGCGGCGCACGCGGAGCTGGGTACTCCGGGGACTCGGCGGCCTGGCGGTGGCGCTCCTCGTGACGTTCCTGCTGGTCTCCTTCTTCCGGAACCACTCGCTCCTGAATCGCACCGAGGAACTCGCGCGCGACGCCGCCAAGGTCGCCGGCGCGCCCACGAACGCTTCCGATCTCGAGAATCGCCTCCGCCAGCTCGAAGCGTTGCGTCAGCAGCTCGAGAAGCTGGACCGCTACGACCACCGACGCCCGCTCACGCTCGGCCTCGGGATGTACCGCGGGCGCGACGTGAACCGTCGCGCTCGCGCCGTGTACCTGAACCGCCTGACCGAGGTGTTCCTCGGTCCTTCGCGCGCGGAGCTCGAGAGCCGGCTGTTCGTGACGTACCCGCAGTCGCCCGAGGAGTACCAGAAGTACTTCGAGTCGTACCGCGCCTACCTCATGCTGATCGAGCCGTCCCGCGCGGAGGTCCCGGAGCTCTCGGAGGAGCTCGTGGAGTTCTGGGCGGCCGG
>JAGQIB010000699.1 GCA_020431545.1 Gemmatimonadota bacterium | reverse complement strand
CACCGGGAACGGCTCGCCGCCCTGGAGCGCGGCGTCGATCCCGCCCGCCTCCCCCCGCTCGAGATGCCGGCGGACGAAGGAGAGCTCACGTTCGAGCAGCGGCAGACCCGACGTTCCCAGGTGCTGCTCATCGTGGGACTCGCGCTCGCGCTGGGCGGCGTCGCCTTCGCGGGCTTCCTCGCGAGCGTCGCGCCGCGCGAGTCCGTGTGGCCGATCGGTATCGTGATCGCCGCGGTGGGGACGGCACTCCTCATCGGCTCGTTCGTGGTCCGGCCGCGCTGATACGAGAAGGCACCCGCCGCAGCCCGGCGGGTGCCATTCCCCCTGCTTCGACCCTCTCGATCGCGGCTAGCGCACGACCACCACCTTCGCCACGGCATCGTTCGACGCGGCGGAGCGTGCCCAGTACACGCCGGGCGCCACACTGCGGCCGGCGGCGTCGCGACCGTCCCAGAACAGCTCGGGAGCGTCGGCGGTCCACGACAGCGTGCGAACGCGGCGTCCGTTCACGTCGAAGACGTCGAGCGACGTCGCGACCGAAGGAGCGCGCGCGGCGCGGAACGTCGTGCCGAGTCGAGCCACGCTCGGCACGGCTTCGAGCGCCGACGTGATCCGCGTGCTCTGCGGCTCGGGCACCGGCGTCGAGCCGGACGACTCCGAACGCTCTCCGTCCAGCCCGATCATGATCAGCGGAGCGTCGGAGGAGCCTTCGCGCGTCGCGTCGACCGTCAGCGTGAGGAGAAGCCCGCGGTCCGGATCGCCCCCCAGCGGCTCCGCGGTCAGCTCCGCGATCGTCATCAGTTGCTCTTCCGGAATGTCGAACGTGATCCACTCGCGAGACGTGTCGACCGCGCGGCCGAGATACTCGAGGTCGTACTCGACCATGGCGCCGCCGGGGGCCAGCGTCACCCGCGGCTCGCCCACGAGACGGACAGCCTCGGTCAGCTCCTCGAACGACACCTCGTACTTCCAGGTCGTGAACTGGGGCATCGTGGACGCACCGTTCCACCACATCCCGACGCCGGGCGCTTCGTCGGCCCGACGCTCGAAGCGCATCTCCTCCATCGGGAGGCCGCCGCCCACGAGCTCGAGCGCCATCCGGCGCGACGGCTCGCTGTCCGGGCCGCCGTACGCGAGGTTCCAGACCGCCTGAAGCGGTCCGAAGTACGCGAGCTCCCAGGCCGCGATCCACGGACTACGGGCGAGACGGATGTCGTCCAGCTCCACGTAGCGACTTCCGGTGGCGATCTTCGTCGACACCTGGATCGCGCGGACCTTCGTGACGTCGATCGACGAGAACTCGTTCAGGAAGAACGTCGTCGTGCCGGAGGAGACGTTGTTCTTCTGGACCGCTTCCCACGCGAAGTCCTCCCCCCACAGGAACAGGATCATCGTGACGCTCGCGTTCCCTTCGCCGAGCTGAACACTCATGCGGACCCGGTCCCAGAAGTCCCCCTGCGTGAGGTCGATCGGGGAATCGAACTCGTACTTGCAGCCGAGCGCGGAGAGACCCTGCAGATTGATCTCCGCCTGATCGTCGGTCGCGTGACTGGTGGAGTTCGCCGCGGAGATGCTCAGGCCGGAGGACGACGACAGGATCGTCGTGCGGTACGGCGAGATGCAGTGCGCCACGTTGTTGATGTTCTGAACGGAGGTCGTCAACGACTCCGTGAACTGATTGAACGAGCCGGCCTCGAAGTCGTCGATGACCAGGGCCCGCGCCGCTCCGGGGCTCAGCGCGAGCAGGAGGGCCGCGAGCGCGGCCGGGAACAGTGGGGTGCGCGCGGAGACGGAATGCACGGGAGGCTCCTCGGTTCGGGTTCGCTAGAGGAACGCCTCCCGGTCCGGCGAGCGCACACGAGTCTCGGGAGAAACCCGGGGTCGCTCAGGGCGCCGGGTTCGCCGACCGGAGAATCTCCCGGCAAACGTCGCAGAATCCACCCTGGAAGGGCCAGAGCCACTCGGGCTGCGGGTAGAAC
>JAGQIB010000698.1 GCA_020431545.1 Gemmatimonadota bacterium | reverse complement strand
GGCCGATCCCGTAGTCGTTCCAGCGACGCGAGTCCTGCGGCCGCGCGGCGGCCGGCTCGTTCCGCGCCGGGCCGTCGGTGACGGCGAGTGTCGCCTCGGCGCGGTGCATCACCGTGATCGGCAGGTTCGGGATCTCGCGCAGCTCGGCGCTGACGTTCTCCGGCACCTCGCCCGTGATCCAGGTGCGATCGTCGAAGTGCGGAGTGGCCCGCTTGGGGTTCGTCATCGCGTCCGGCTCGTCCGGCGACAGCGTGCCGGCGAACGAGAACGCCGTGTTCACGTTCGTGAACTTGCGGTAGTTGAGACGCGCCTCCAGGTGGATCTCGTTCCCGCAGTCCTTCGGGACGGAGATCCGGTAGTGCGCCACGTCGGCGGCGCCGGGCGGGATTAGGTTGATCCAGGCCACGGCGCGGGTCATGAACGCATTGCGCTTGGAGATCGGGTTGCCGTGGGCGTCGACCATGCGCGCGCCGTAGAAGTGCGCGCCCGGGTCCGCGGGCAGCGCGCCGCCTTCGCCCGCCACACCGCTCCAGAACAGCGTGTTCCCGTTCTCGTCCGTGGCCCGCAGCTCGAGCCACACGTCGAAGGCGTCGATCGTACCGCCCGGGAAGAAGTGGCCCACGCCGCGCGTGCGCACCACCACGTCCACGCGCACGTCGTCGCCGCGCCGGACCTGAACGGGCACCGCATCCAGCGGGCCCCACAGCGGACCGAGCTCGCGGGTGACGCCACCACCGGCACGGCCCACGGACATCGCCGCTTCCTCGCCGACCGCGAACGTCGACGCGAGCTCCGGCTCCTGCGCGGCCGCCGCCGAGACCTCGCCGAGCTTCGGGGCGCCGGCCGCGAAGATGTCCACCGTGACCTGGTTGCGCTGCAGGAACTCGATCGTCCCCGCGAGGTGCTCCTCGTCCAGGTTCGCGGTGGGCACGGCCGTGTTCGCCGCGAAGAACGAGTGATCGTGCACGAAGCCGTCGATGTTGCCCTTGTCCTGAGACTCCACGAGCGGCATATGGCAGTCCGCGCAGTCCATCGGCGACTCGGGGTAGTAGAACGAGCGCGCACCCTGGCCGGACACGCCCGAAGCCTGCCAGTTGTCGTACTCGTTGAATCCGCGGATCCAGCGGTAGTTGTTCACCGGCATGTCGAGGTGGACCTTGTGGCACGAGGAGCAGAACTCCGCCGTCTGGTCCCGGTGGAACGACTTGAGGAAGACGTCCTTGTGCGGGCCCGGATCGAGCTCCACCGCCTTGTCGTGCAGGCCGCGCAGGAACGGGTTCTCGCTCACCGCGAGGTCGTGCAGCGGCGGGTACTCCACGTAGAAGCCGCCGTTGCCCATGGTGTCCTTCACGTGCGTGACGGCGTGGCACGAGTTGCAGCCGAGGCCCGTGTGCGCTTCCGGCGTGGCGAGGAACGCGGCGACGGGATCGTCCATCATGCCGTTGATGAGCACCGCGTGATCGTGGCAGCCCGCGCACCACTTGGACGACTGCACCGAGTTCACTTCCTGCATGTACTCGATGGAGCGGCGGTACCACTGGTTGTTGAACGAGGAGAAGTGGTGAGCGGAGCTCGACCACTGCTCGTAGATGTCCGCGTGGCAGCGGGCGCACGACTCGGAGCTCATGAAGAAGTCGGACGGGATGCGGCCGCCGGTCGACGTCGCGGCGGACGACGGGAAGAACGGCCCTTCGGCTCCGCCCATCGCCTCGTGCGCCATCTCCGCGGGCGGGCGCTCCGGATTCCGGATGCGATCGCGCTCGCGGCTGCGGCTCGCGCCGTCCAGGCCCACGAACAGCAACGCCACGCCGACGGCGGCGCCCACG
>JAGQIB010000697.1 GCA_020431545.1 Gemmatimonadota bacterium | reverse complement strand
GAGTCGAGAAGGTCAGGTCGGCTCGCGCCGCCGGGACGACCGCGAGGAGGCTCGCGGCGATCGTCACCGCGACAGCGGTGCGGTTCTTCCGTTTCACGCATGCGCGGATTGCGGCGTTCGATCTCGTCGGCTTCATTCTGCCTCCTTCGGGTGAGGACCACTTCGGTCCTCTCTGCGAGTCTCCGTTTCTCGGAGCGGGGATCGGTGCCACCGACGACCGAGGTCCCGCTCAAGTACCGGAAAATCCCGCGACGAATCCGAACGAGGATCCCCCCAGGCGGGAGGGCCGTTCGCGGGGCTCTCCAATCAAATGGCCCCGTCGGACTGCCTCCGACGGGGCCACCGATTCGAAGCCGCCGCAATGATCTCCCCCGCTACGGGACTCGCACGAGCTTGACGGTCCTCGTCTCACCACGCGACTCCATGCGCGCCAGATAGACTCCGGCCCCGACGGTCGCTCCCGTCTCGTCGCGCCCGTCCCACTCCACCCGATGAGCGCCGGCGGGCAGCACGCCGTCCGTCAGGTTGCGGATCCGACGACCGGCCACGTCGAAGAGCTCGACCCGAGCGTGCCGCTCCTGCGGGAGCGAGAGAGAGAGAGCGGTGCCGTTCCGGAAGGGATTCTCCGTGGCACTGAGACTCAATACCGAGGGCACGTTCGCGACGTCGGGCGCCGACACCGCGTCCCCGTCGCCGATGACGATCTTGTAGGTCCCGGACTCGGCATTCTTGTTGTAGATCACGAGACCGAACGTGTCCGTTGTGGTGACGAGGTGCGAGATGTGCGCCGCGCCGCCGGGCACCGTCGCCGACGCGATCGCGAGGGCATCCGTCTTGCCTCGGTAGTTGTCGACCCCATCGGACTCCATCAGAGCGACGCCGAGTTCCAGGACCCCGGACAGGTCGATCACCGAGATCTCGAGGTCCTTCGGCCGCCCCGCCCCGTCGACGTACAGGTCGAACGGAATCGCGACCGCGTTCTGCCAGGGAAGCTCGGTCTCCAGCACCTGACCCGGCGCATACGTCAGCGTCCCGCCCTGCGAGAAGTGCATGGTGATCTCGCTGTCTCCGAACGTGCGGAGGAAGCGGGGGTAGATGAAGCTCGTGGGCTCGTGGTGGAAGTCGCCCGCCACGAAGTTGACGCCGAGACCCTGGAAGCCGGTGCTCGCCGCCACCGCGTCGGAGTAGGAGTCCTCCGAGAACAGCCAGATGTTCGCGCCTCCCCGGTTCTCCTCGCGCGCACTCCAGGTGACCCACTTCTGCTGGGTGACCCCGGACGACGCGAAGACGACCGCATCCGCCTCGGTCTCCGGGAGTCCGGACGACAGGAAGACCTTGGGGCCGTGCCAGATGCTGTAGTCGTCCCCGTCATCCCCGGCGACGGTCTGGACGAGACCATAGTAGCCGCCGACACTCGTGAAGAAGTCGAACCACTCGCCGCCGGTGATCGCGCCATGCACGGACGATCCCGCCGTCGCGTCGGAGCGCGCGCGGATGCGGTCGGCACCGGGCTCGAACACGTAGAGCCCCGTGTTCAGGACCGGCAAAGGTTCCGCGTCGTGATAGTTCCGGAAGAAGTACGGCCTGCCCGGCTCGAGCAGCACGTCCCAGACCTTCACGACGTGGTCGGGCAACCACGTATCGGTCACGTAGCCGGTCGAGAAGTCCGCCCCGCCTTCCCACTCGGTATCGTGCGACACGGCACCGATCTCCCGCCGCACCCGCACGTGCGCCGTCGTCCCGAGGATCTGATCCCGCGCCACGAACTCGATGCCCGTCCCGTCCGAGGATTCCTCGAGTAGATTCAGGTACTGCGAGTCCTCGAAGTACTGCAGGGAGATGTCTCCCCCGAGGCCCGGGCGGCTCCCCACGACGGACCAGTTGTTTCCCGGGGAGGTGTACTGGTAGAGGCGCAGCGGGTCCGGCGAACTCACGACCGTCTCCTCGGGCAGGACCACGGGAGACGGGCCGATCCGGATCGTGAAGTTGCTGTTCGTCTCGGAGTTCGACCAGACGACGAGGCCGTAGACGTCGTCCGCGGGGACCTGGAACGTGTAGAACTCGGTCGCGCCGGCCCCGCCCGCGTCGCGCACCCAGAGGGCGCCGGCCTTGTTCGCGAAGTACGTCTGCCCCACCGACCGGAACAGCGCCATGGCGAAGTCCCCGGAACCCGACGTGACGTCGAGCGTCACCGTCACGGTCTCGCCTCCGAACAGCGGGGTGTCCCAGATCCGGGCCACGTGCCCCGTCCCCCAGCTCTGCGCGCGCGCGATCCCGTCCGCGTAGAGCTCCTGTCCGGAGTTGAAGAAGGACGCGTTGTAGTTGCCGGAAGCCCCTCCCCACTTCTTGACCTGGATGTGCTCGTTGCTCAGCGGATTCCGGTTGTAGTCGCCGACCACGAAGTTGACGCGCGTGTTCGTGTACGCCGAGCTCGCGCGGAAGTAGTTGTGGTTCGAATCGAGGTACACCTCGAGGCCGTAGTCGGTACCGGCCGGCGAGCGCAGCCCGAACACGGTCCAGGCCGGCTCCTTCACGTGCGCCACCAGTCCGGCCTGAGTCGAGTTCCAGTACAGCGATCCGTTGTTCCAGAGCTCGTAAACATCCACGAGCGAACCGGTCGAGCCGAGACGGCGCTTCACTCGATTCAACTGGCCGTTCAGGTCGTCATCCGCGCGGGCCCAGTGGTGCTCGGTGTACCAGCACAGCTCGCTCGCGTTGAAGGAGTTCTTCATCAGGCAGCCGTTCGCGGAGCACAGCGTGCAGTTGCCGTTGACGTAGACCTGATCGAGGTAGGTGCTCAGACAGGAGCCGCAATCGATCCCGTGGTTGCACTCCCCGTCTTCCTCGTACTCGTCGCAGGCGCCGAAGGAATGGCCCCACTCGTGCGCCCAGACGGTCCAGAAGTCGTCCTCGAACTGGCAGCAGTACGCGTAGGTGTAGTCCGCGAATGCCCGTCCGTCCATGTCCGGCTGGAACGCGACGATCACGTTGTCCCAGCCGCCGTTCCAGAACTGGAGACCGATCGTGTAGTCGTCGATCCGGCTGCCGTCGTTGTCGTTGTCGCTGACCCCCAGGTTCGCGAGGGCGGTCTCGAACGTCTGCTCCGTGACGTCGTCGTCGGTCCACAGGGTGTCGGGGATCGTGACGACGTTGTACCAGTAGTTCTCCGTTCCTTCGCTGTCGAAGTGCATGTTCGCCAGATCCGCGTTCACGTTCTCCAGGTAGTAGTCCTTCGCGCTCGCGGCCTTGGCGCCGGCCTCGTCGCGCTCCGGAGTCGTCCACACGTGCAACGGATCGTTGATGAACACGTGCATGATGAGCGTGTTGCCGCGGGCGTAGTGCGCGGAGTGGTCGTCGCCGGTGCCACCCCGCAGGCCGTTCGCCTGCCGGCGGGCCAGGTAGTTGCGGCGGTGCTGCGCCATGATCTCGGTGTTCTCGTCATGTTGCGGGGCGTCCGCGGGCAGCCGGCGGAGTTCCGCCTTCCGGGCGAGATCGAACGTTCCGAGCTGCGGCTGGACCCAGTGTTCGGGGAGGGCGGGCTCGTCGGCGGCCCGGGTCGTCGCGGCGAGCAGGAGCGTGCCGGCGAACACGGGAAGCAGGATCGAACCGACGGCACCGACGAGTCCTCGCGTCGGAGTCGGGCGGAAGGCGTCGACGATTCCTCGATTCGGATTGGGACGGAGTGGGGTACGCATGGGGGTCTCCTTTCCGGCCCGAGGCCTAGCGAGAGGTGGCGCCGGACAGGGCGGCGGCGCTCGGGGAGTCGGTCTCGGGGTCGTAGGCCGGAGTCGGA
>JAGQIB010000696.1:347-3097 GCA_020431545.1 Gemmatimonadota bacterium | reverse complement strand
TGCCGTCGGCGATCAGCGCGTACGAATCTCCGATCACGCCGGTCGCGATCTTCGTGGCGGCGAGCGTGACGTTCAGGGCGAGACTGACTCCCGACACGCGCAGTGCGGGTGATCCACTCGCCCTCTCGAATCCTGTCATGCAGCTTCGCTCCCGCTCCGAACTCGCGGCCGCACGATACCGCGTTCCCGCCGTCGCCGCGAGTCGCGCGACTAGCGGCCCTCCGCCGCTTCCTCGGAGTCGGAGCGCGACTCGTAGGCGGCCCCCTCCCGCCCCGCGTCCAGGATCTCGCGCAAGCCGGACACACCACCCGAGCCCCCGAGATCGAGAGTGCGGATCGGGAAAGGAATCGTGCAGCCGGCTTCGTCCAGAGCGCGCTTCACTCCCAGGACGGCCCGACTCCGGGCCTCCAGGAAACTCGTGTCCGGGTAGTCGATCCAGAACCGGACGGAGAACTCGACCGCACTGTGCCCGAAGCGCTCGAAGTAGACTGCGGGCTCCTCGTCATTCCGCAGTTCGAGCCCCCGGACCGCTTCCAGCGCGGCGTCCCGCGCCCGCTCGAGGTCGTCTCCGTACGCCACGCCGACATCGACGTCGATCCGGCGCACCCCGGATTGCGAGTAGTTCGTGATCGGGTTCTCGATCACCTTCCGGTTCGGCACACGGACGAGCTGCCCTCGGAAGTTCCGGATCCGAGTCGCGCGGAGCGTCGTCTCCTCGACGGTTCCCATCACGTCGTGCGTCTCGATGACGTCACCGGTCTCGTAGGGGCGCCGGACCGCGATCAGGATACCGGACATGAAGTTCGCGGCGAGATCCTGAAACGCGAAGCCGAGCGCGAGCCCCACGATGCCGACGCCGGCCAGCAACGAGGTGACCGTCTTCTCGAGCTGGAGGATCTCCAGCGCGAGGAACGTGCCACCAGCCAGCACGGCCAGGTACGCGATACGCGAGAGCAGGTGGGCGATCTCCACCGAGTGACTGAGGCGCCCGAAGAGACGCTCGGTGAGCGATCGCACGACGCGAGCGAGGAAGTAGAAAGCCGCCAGGACGAGCAACGCGGCCACGAGATTCGGCAGCGAGTCCACGAAGCCCTCGATCCACTCCTGGATCCGCTCGTGCGCCACCTCCAGCACGGAAGTCCAGCTCATGTCCCCCCCCCGGTTTCCGATCGTGGGTTCTCGACCGGGCCAAGGGGTGCAAGACGCGTTCCGACCGGGTGGCATGTCTCTTGCGGTGTTTCTGGCTCAGGAGGCGACTCGGAATGACATCCCTTCCGGAACCGGCCCAACCCAGGACCCGAACGACACCCGAGGGGGCGACGGCGTGCGGGGCGCCCAGCATCCGATCGTCGACTCGTCGAAGGTGTCGTGCCTTCGGAAAGGATTACCGAATCGGAAACTTTCGGATCCGGCCCGAGCGGACGCGACCACCACTCGACCGTCGGCGCCGCGGAACGAATCGGGCGACCACGAGGTAGATACGAGAGTCACGCGAGAAGCGCAGACAAGGAGGGCGACATGCTTCGCAGCCTGAAGGAGCTCACGGGGTACACCGTGGAAGCGACCGACGGAGACGTCGGCAAGGCGAAGGACTTCTACTTCGACGACGCAGGTTGGTTCCTGCGCTACGTGGTGGTCGATACCGGCGGCTGGCTCACCGGTCGGAAGGTCCTGGTGGGACCGGAGGTGTTCGGCCCCGCGGACTGGGATCTGCACAAGATCCCCGTGACCGTGAGCAAGGACACGATCGAGAGCTCTCCACCGATCTCGGAAGACGTGCCCGTGTCTCGCCACGAGGAAGAGCGAATGCGCACGTTCTACGGCTGGTTCAACTGGTGGACCGATCCGACGTACGGCTTCGCGAACGCCTCCCCGGAGGCCGCCGCCGCGGCGCGCGAGCTCACCGCGACGGTGACCGCGACCGTGACCGATCCGCACCTCCGGAGCGTCGACGAGATCCTCGGTTACCACATCGAGGCGAAGGACGGCGAGCTCGGTCACGTCGACGACTTCATCGTGGACGATCGTACCTGGGCTATTCGCTACGTCGTGGTGGCAACACGGAACCTGCTGCCCGGAAAGAAGACGCTCATCGCCCCGGAGTGGATCTCGGCCCTGCACTGGTCGAACGAACGCCTCGCCGTGGATCTCACCCAGCAGCAGATCAAGAACGCACCCGAGTTCGATCCGCGGGAGGCCATCAACCGTCGGTTCGAAGAGCACGTCTACGACTACTACGGGCGTCCGCGGTACTGGTAGCAGGCCTCAGCTGCCGGGCCCGGAGTAAGACCCGATGAAGCGCGGGGACGCGGCCGATCGACCGCGTCCCCTGCCCCGGAACCGAGTGCTGCGCCTGCGCGCTACTGCAGTCGGGTGATCCGTTTCGTCTCGTGGACCGTTCCGGCCTCCAGACGGACGAAGTAGACGCCGGAGCCCACGCGCTCCCCTTGCGCGTCTCGTCCGTTCCACGTCGTCTCGTACCGGCCGGCCGGGCGTTCACCGTCCGCGAGAGTGATCACCCTTCGTCCGTTCACGTCGTACACCGCGATCCGGAACGATCCGCCCTGTGCGGGGACATCGAAGCGAATCGACGTCTCCTCGTCGGACGGGTTCGGACGCGGAGCACCGAGCGAGAACGACGCCGGGGCCCCTTCCACCTGCGGCGCGTCCACCGCCGAGGCTCCGACCGCGATCACGAGCCGGTACGAACCCGTCCGGCTGAGGTCGTTCGCGTCGGTCTTGTGCACCGC
>JAGQIB010000696.1:0-309 GCA_020431545.1 Gemmatimonadota bacterium | reverse complement strand
CCCGGGACCGCCGGAGTTCTCGGAGTACGAGGCCGAGAACTTGACGTGGTAGGGCTGCGATCCGTCGAAGAAACGGAGCTGCAGGTCCGCGTCACCTCCCTCGGAGGCGATCGAGAACCAGACAGGTAGGCCCACCGCTTCCGCCGGTACCCAGATCTCGTAGAGGTCCAGGATCTCCCCGTTGCCGATCGTGTACGGACCGTAGGAGGCCGTGCCGGGGGTCGCTACGAACAGCGGCGCCTCGGACCGCTCCACCACGAACGGCGTCGTGGTGGCGTTCCAGTTCAGCACGGAGAAGTCCGGCACCGT
>JAGQIB010000695.1 GCA_020431545.1 Gemmatimonadota bacterium | reverse complement strand
GTGCGGGCTCGCCGCGCACGCGCTGTTCCCCGCGATCCCCGTGGCCGGCTGGGGAGTGATCCACGCGCTCGCGGCGTTCGCGTTCGTCTGGTTCGAAGGGTACGGGGTCTTCGAGCGGGCGATGAAGTGGGCGATCGGCCTGATGTTCGTGACGATCGTGGGGAGTGCCCTTCTGCAGCCGCCACCCGTCGGGGAGGCGCTGCGCGGTCTCGCGATCACGGTGCCGCCGGGCTCGACCGTGTTGCTCCTCGGCGTGGTGGGAGGAGTGGGCGGCACGCTCACTCTGCTCTCCTACAACTACTGGATGCAGGAGAAGGGGTGGCGAGGCGCCGGCTGGATCCGGGCGGTGCGCGCGGATCTCGGCGTCGGCTACGCCCTCACCGGCGTGTTCGGTGTGGCGCTGACGCTGCTGGCCGCCACGGTCCTGCATCCGCAGGGCATCCGGATCGAGGGGTCGCAGGGGGTGCTGGCGCTCGCGCAGGTCCTCGGGCAGCGCTTCGGCGGACTCGGCGAGAAGGTGTTCCTCGTGGGGTTCTGGGGTGCCGTCGCCACGTCCGTCCTCGGCGTCTGGCAGGGCGTGCCGTACCTGTTCGCGGATTTCGTCGACAAGCTCCGTTCCGGCGAGAACGTCGGCGTGGCGACGCGAGGAAAGATCTATCGCGGCTATCTGGCGTTCCTGACTTTCCCGCCGATGCTGATCCTGGCTCTCGGCAAGCCGGTCTGGGTCGTGGTGGTCTACGCGGCGGTCGGCTCGCTGTTCATGCCGGTGCTCGCGGCCACGCTGCTCGTCCTCAACAACCGGCGCTCCCACGGGACATTGCGGAACGGATGGGCCACGAACCTGGCGCTGGTCCTCTGCCTGGCGTTGTTCGCCTTCCTCGCCTGGCAGGAGCTCCGCGCGAAGCTCGGATGACGAACGCGGCCGAGGGGGCTCCCTGGGGCCCTTCCGGCGGTTTCTGGCGGATACCGCGGCCCGTTCCCGGCCGGTGGACGGGCCGGGGAAACCGCGCTACCCTCCGGCGCTCTTTCGGGGGATCCTGGGAACGGCACTCCGGGGCCTCGCCCGGCGAGGCGGGAGGACGCGTTGCTCGACATCCGCACCATCCGCGAGGAGACCGATCGCGTGCGCCGCGGCTGCGCGGCCAAGGGCATCGAGGTCGACCTCGACCGCATCCTGAAGCTCGACGAGGAACGCCGCCGCGCGCTCGTCGATGTCGAGACGCTGCAGCGCGAACGCAACACGCGCTCCGAGGAGATCGGCCGCCGCAAGAAGGCCGGGGAAGACGCCTCCGAGGCGCAGGCCGCGGTCCGCGAGATCGGCGACCGGATTCGCGCGCTCGACGAGCGTCGCAAGGAGGTCGAGGACGCGCTGAACGCGACGCTCCTGACCGTGCCGAACCTGCCGGACGATTCGGTGCCTCCGGGGCGGACCCCGGAGGACAACGTCCCCGTGCGCGAGCACGGTGCGGCGCCGTCCTTCGAGTTCGAGCCGAAACCGCACTGGGAGCTCGCAGAAGCACTTGGCCTGCTCGACTTCGAGCGGGGCGTGAAGCTCACGGGCTCGGGCTTTCCCGTCTACCGGGGCTACGGGGCGAGGCTGGAGCGCGCGCTGGTGTCGTTCTTCCTGGACTGCGCCCGGGACGCCGGATACCTGGAGGTCCTGCCGCCGATCCTCGTGAACGAGGACAGCGCCACCGGGACGGGCCAGCTGCCGGACAAGGAGGATCAGATGTACGTCGTCGGGCGCGACGACCTGTATCTGATCCCGACGGCCGAGGTCCCGATCACGAACCTGCACCGCGACGAGATCCTGGCGGGGGAGTCGCTGCCGATCAAGTATGCCGGCTTCACTCCGAACTTCCGTCGCGAGGCGGGCTCCCACGGGCGTGACGTCCGCGGCCTGAACCGGGTCCATCAGTTCCACAAGGTGGAGCTCGTGAAGTTCGTGGATCCCGAGACCTCGGACGCGGAGCTCGAATCTCTCGTCGCCGATGCGGAGAAGATCTTGCAGGCCTTGGGGTTGCGCTACCGGGTCCTGCTGATGTGCGCGGGGGACATGGGCTTCACGCAGGCCAAGAAGTACGACCTGGAGGTGTGGGCTCCCGGGCAGGGCCGCTGGCTCGAGGTCAGCTCGTGCTCGAACTTCCGCGACTTCCAGGCGCGGCGGATGAAGATCCGCTACCGGGGCGAGGGCAAGCCGCAGCTCGTTCACACGTTGAACGGGTCCGGCCTCGCCACGCCGCGAACGTTCATCGCGGTACTCGAGCACTACCAGCGCGCGGATGGATCGATCGAGGTCCCCGCGGTGTTGAGGCCGTTCGTGGGAACGGACGTGATCGGAGGAGGGAAGTCGTGACCGACGGGCTGCCTCCGGGCGAGAAGGAACGCGTCAGCTTCGCCGCGGTCGTCCTTCTGCTGCGCCAGATGGCGCACCAGCTGATCCAGGACGGGCGGCCGCAGGAGGCGCGCGGGTTGATCGACGGCATCGACGCGATCCGCGCGAAGACCCGCGGGAACGTCACGGACGAGGAGGCTCGCTTCCTCGACGATATCGTGTACGACCTGCAGATGAGCTCGGTCCGCGGCCCGGCGGGAGCCGGCGGTGCGGCCGAGGACCCCGAATCGACCCCGGAAGGGGAGGGCGGCGGATGACCCTCGGACGCCCCTCCCGGATCGGCGTCCCCTTGCTTCTGGCATCTCTGCTCCTCGCCGACGTCGCCCGATCGCTTCCCGCGAGTGCCGGAGGCACGGGGTTGTGGGACGTTCGCGCCGCGACCGTGCCCGTGGCGGGCACGTTCGGCGTGCAGTGGGCGTTCTCGGCCTACCGCATCACCCAGGACAAGGTCGAGGGCACGCCGGCCGATCGTGATCTCGTGGACGGCGGCCTCCAGCTCGTGTGGTCGCCCCGCTCCTCGTTCGAGGTGTTCGGGATCGTGAACGCCGCGATGTCGTCCTACGACGGGGATCGCGTCTTCTCCCCCCGCGACGGCCGCGTGGGCGGCAAGCTCCGCCTCGGCACCTGGCGTCGTCTCGAGACGGCGTTGCTCGCCCACGCGAATCTCCCGTTCGGGAACCGGACGCGCGGATTCTCCACGGACTCGTTCGATCCCGCGGTCGGCGCCGCCGTGTCGTGGCGGCTGCCGGACTCGAACACGCTCACGGCGGCGTACGTGCACTTCAACGTCGGCTACCAGTTCCACGGCGATGATCGGGGTCGCGCCTTCGAAGGGTGGCCGCCCTACTACCTCGAGCCGGTGTACCCGGGGGGGGACAAGGACCGCCTCGATCTTCGCGCGGCCGTCGAGCTGCGCGGCGAGCGCGCGACGTTGTTCCTCGAGCTGTTGCTCGACCGCATCGCGAACGACGCGCTCGCCTGGCGCGAGGGTCCGCTGTTCCTCACGCCGGGCTTCCGCTACGCGCTGGCCGACGAGGTGTCGTTCACGGTGGGCAGCAAGATCACGCTCGCCTCGGATGACCCGAGCACGACCCGGTATCGCCCGCCGAACGAGATGTACCCGGACTGGCAGCTCACGTTCGCGCTGACCTGGTCGCGCGACGGCCGCGACGTGGACCGCGACGGCGACGGGATCCCCGACTGGCGCGACGGCTGCCCGAACGAGCCCGA
>JAGQIB010000694.1 GCA_020431545.1 Gemmatimonadota bacterium | reverse complement strand
CCCAGATCCTCCGGGTCCTGGTTGCGGAACGACACGCCGGCGTCGGCCAGGACCTCGAGATTCTCCGGGATGTCGCTGGCGAGCACCGGCCGTCCGTAGCTCATCGCCTCGAGGAGCGCGATGGAGAGCCCCTCCAGCAGCGAGGGGACCACGACCACCGCGGCGTGCTGCTGGAGAGCCGCGAGCTCCTCTCCGTAGCGACCGTCCAGGAAGCGGGCCGACGGCGCGGCCAGTCGCCGGCATCGCTCGACGTAGTCGTCGGTGAAGTGCCCCGCCCCGACGACGGCGAGCGGCCACTCCGGCACGGCCGCAGCGTGGGCGCGCAGGAGCAGGTCCAGACCCTTCTCGGGGACGAGACGCCCGACGAACAGAACGTAGCGGCCGGGCTCGAGCCCCAGGTCGGCGAGCGGGGCCGACGAGGCCGGTGGCGGGATCGGCGTACCGTTCGGGATGTAGTGGATCCGTTCGCGACCCTGGGAGCGGAAGTAGCGCTCGAGCGTGCGGGACACCACGATCGTGGCGTGCGGGAACCGTGTGGCCGAGAATTCGCACGCGTGCAGAAACCCTCGCGCGAGTCGTCCCCACTTGTCGCGCTGCCAGTCGAGGCCGTGCACCGTGACGACGACCCGCTTCCCCGTCATCCGCGGCAACCAGGCGAGAGCCGAGGGCCCGAGCGCGTGGTAGTGCACGACGTCGGCGCGCGCGAGCATCGAGTCCGCCGTGCACGCGAAGGCGTGGGAGATCGCGTCGAGGTGCTTCGTGTTGACGGAGGGGCGGCGCAGGAGATCGACGTCGGGAACGGACGCGCTGGCCGGAGTGTAGTGCGGCCGGCAGTACACGCCGCAGCCGACTCCCCGGTGAGCGAGGCGTCGCGCCAGCTCCTCGACGTGACGCTCGATGCCGCCGTACGTCGCCGGAATCCCCTTCTGCCCGATCATCAGTACGCGCACGAGATCCCCTTCACCCGCACCTCGTCGAGCAGATCGAGCATCCGCTCCACCTGCGTGGTCAATCGGTAGTCCCGCTCGATCAGCGCCTGCCCCCCGCGTCCGAGGCGCGCCGCCAGCTCGGGATCTTCCTCCAACCGGACGAGCGCCTCCGCCAGCGCCGCCGGATCTCCGGGAGGCACGAGCAACCCCGTCTCCTCGGGACGAACCAGTTCCGGCAGACCGCCGAGCGACGTCGCCACGATCGGGATACCCACCGCGAGGCCCTCGAGTACCGACAACGGAGCATTCTCCCACCAGCGCGACGGCACGACGAGCGCGCGCGACTCCCGGGCCAGCGCTTCGACCTCGTCGCGTGAGACGAAACCGCGAAACGTCACGCGCCCCGGCGCGACGCGGGCGGCGTGTCGCCGGAGTTCCGGTTCAGCCGGTCCCGTACCCGCGATCGTGAGCTGCAGGCGATCGTTCCGGGCCACGGCGTCGATCGCCGTCATCACGCCCTTCTCGGGCGAGAGTCGACCGGCGTAGAGAAAGCCCCGGCCCGCGGCCGGCGACGCCGACGTCGGAGGCGACACGACTCCGTTCGGCACCCAGCGGACGCGGTCCGGAGGAAACCCGAACTCGATGCACTTGTCGCGCAGGAAACGGCTCGGCGCAACGAATGCCGCGATGCCGCGGGCGAGCGTGCCGCGCCAGCGATGGAACGTCATCTCCATCATCGCCACCGCGGACGCCGCGATCGACCCGTGCAGGCACCGGTGTCGCACGGCGTGCCCGTAGCTTCCGTGCCCGCACCGGTCACAGGGCGCGCCGTCCACGTACATGAGATAGTTCGGACACAGCACCTTGTAGTCGTGCAGCGTGTGGACCGCCGGTACGCCGGCCTTGCGCAGGGCGTCCACGACCGACGGCGAGAGCTGGTGGTGGAAGTTGTGCAGATGGGCGACGTCGGGCTTCGCGGCCGCGACGAGTTCCGTCAGGCGACGTTCCGCCTCCCGCGACCAGACCACGTTCGCGGCCGCCCGCAGCCGGCCGAGCCCGGCGGCCCGCGCGTAGTCGACCTCCGGCACGAAGTACCCGGACCAGCGCGACGGTCGATTCTCGGGCGACGCCATCGCGAACGGAACGACCTCGTGCCCGGCGCGCTCGTACCCTTCCGCGAGATCGAAGAGCACGCGCTCCGACCCACCCTTGGGCCAGTAGAACTTGTTGACGACGAGGATCCTCATCGACGGGCGTTCCCGGACGGTGCCGCCGCGGATCCCGCGCGGCGGCCGCGCCTCACCCGCGCGATTCCGAACGCGGCGAGCGACCGGCCATCCAGCGCGACGCGATCCAGCGCGCCGGCACCTGCGGCTTCGCCTTCATTCCCGGGGCCACCGTGCAGCTCATCCAGCACTGGATCTGGCAGGTCGACACGGCCTCCAGCACGCCCGGCGTGGACGCCGCCGCCTCGATCTCCTCCCAGGTCTGCTCGTTCAGGTTCCCCAGCGGCCGGTTCAGGACGTTGCACGGGTACACGATCCCCCGGTGATCGACGTGGATGTGACGGACGGCGGCCGTGCACGGCTCCCGGCGCGGCTTGCCGTCGATGTAGTCGATCATGCCATCGGTGTAGTACGCGCGGAACCAATCCTTGGGCCGCGGCGACCGGAGCTGTCGGGTGGCGATGTCGATCAGGTCCTGTCGCGTCCGGTCGTCCCGGGGCACCATGTCGCCCTGGTCACCGAAGTAGACCTCGCTGGAGTGGACCACGGAGCACACGTAGTCCACCCCCAGCTCCTCCGCGTAGCGCTTGACCTCGCCGAGCGCTCCGGGGTTGTCCTTGGAGCCCGTGCAGGCCAGGCCGAGATCCTTGAGACCGGCCTTCTGCAGCGCCTTCACCGTTCCGATCGACTTCTCGAAGCATCCCTTGTGGTTGCGGATGCGGTCGTGGGTCTCGCCC
>JAGQIB010000693.1 GCA_020431545.1 Gemmatimonadota bacterium | reverse complement strand
GAGATCGCGTCCAGGACATCCGGGAGTCCGAGCCCGTAGAAGCGCAGCCGCTCGGGATCCACGTCGACACGCACCTCGCGCTCGATTCCGCCCGAGAGGTCCACGCCGAGAACGCCGGCGATCTGCTCGAGCTCCTCCTGAACATCCTCGGCCGTCTGTTTCAACAGGGTGGGCGGGTAGTCCCCGGAGAGGATCACCTGGACGATCGGCCAGTCGGAGAAACTCAGCTCCTGGACGATCAGATCCTCCTTCGTGTCGTCCGGAAGCTCCGGCTTCGCGAGCTCGACCGCGTCGCGCACGCGCTGCAGCGCGTCCGACATCTCCACGTCCGGATCGAACTCGAGGAACACGGTCGACACGCCCTCGGAGGAGCTGCTGTTCATCTCCTTCACGTCCTGGACGCCCTTGAGCTGCTTCTCGAGCTTGCGGGTGACCAGCTTCTCCATGTCGGCGGGGCTCGTGCCGTAGTACGGCGCGTACACCATGACGTACGGGACCTTCACGTCCGGCGAGGACTCGCGCGGCAGCCCGAGGTACGCGGCCGCTCCCAGGAACGTCACGATGACCATCAGGGCGAGAACGGTCAGGGACTTGTCGATGGAGACGTCGGTGATCTTCACCGGGGAGCCTCCTCACTCGACGTGGCCGGCGCCGGGACGTCGTCGGCCGCGGCCGCGGCGCGGATCTCATCCGGATCGCCGTGCGCGGAGCCGTCCGGCGCGTCGGCGCGCTCCCGCACGTCGACGAGCGCGCCCGGGCGGAGATCGCGCTGCCCGCGGACCACGAGCTCGTCGCCGGGATTCAGGCCGCTCTGCACGGCGGTCATGAGTCCCTGGTCGGGACCGAGCTCGAGCTCGCGGCGCTCCGCCCGGTCGTTCTTCACCACGAATGCGTAGGCGCCCTCCGGAAGGAGCAGGATCGCGTCGCGCGGCACGACCACCGCGTCCTCGTGCACCTGCTTCAGGACCTCCGCCCGCGCGACCACGCCCGGCCGCAGCGCGAGTGCGCGATTGTCCACGCGGACCTCCACCTGGAACTTCCCGGTGGTGGGATTCGCCTCGAGCGAGACCCAGTGCACGCGACCGGCGAAGGACCCCTTCTGCCCGGCGACGGTCACCGTGGCCGGCGCCCCGGGGGAGATCCAGGCGACCTCGCGTTCGCTGATCGCGCCCTCGAGCTCGAGCGTGTACGGATCCACGATGCGGCCCACGGGGGTGCCCGCGGCCACGAGCTGACCCGCCTCCACGAAGCGGTCCGCGACGACGCCGTCGAACGGCGCGCGAACGGCGGCGCGCTCGAAACGTCGGCGGGCGATCTCCGCCCGCGACGTGGCTTCGGCGGTGGAGGCCTCGACCGAGAGCATCTCCTGCTCGCTGATCTTGCCGGCCTCGAACAGCTCGCGGCTCCGCTCGACGTCGTACGTCGCGAGCTTCGCTCCGGCCGTGGCCGCGTCGCGCTCCGCCGCGAGCAGGCTGCGCTCGAGTCGGAGGAAGACCTCGCCCCGCCCGATCACCGATCCCTTGTCCCGCTCCACGGCGGCCACCACGCCGGTCTCCTCCGTGGAGACGTCGGTTCCCTGGACCGGACGCAACGCGCCGGTGACCGACAGGTACTCGTTCAGCTCACCACGCGTGACTTGCAGGGTGCGGACGTTCACCGCGACCTCACCGCTCGATCCGGCACCGGCGGAATCCTCCGCCTGTCCCGACTCGCATCCCGGCAGCATCGCGACGGCCGCGACGCCCAGGAGCGAAGCGATCGCGACGCGCGTCCGGGCGAGATTGTTCCGGCGCTTCATTCGGAGTCCTCCTCGGTCAGTCCGGAGAGACGGGTTCGCGGATCCAGCCCGAGGCTGCGCTTGAGCGCCGCGGTCTGGACCAGAACGTCGTAGCGCGCCCGGATCGCCTGACTCCGGGCGTTCATGCGATCGGATTGCGCGTTCAGCAGTCGCAGGTACTCGGCCTTGCCGACATCGAATCGCGCGGTGATCTGATCGAGTGCCCGATCCGCGGCGGCGACGTTCAGATCCGCCGCCGCGAGGATCTCGCGCGCGGTCAGCAGTTCCTCCAGCGCGGTCGACGCCTCGAGTCGCGCCTGCCGTGTCTGCTCCGTGAGCGCCTGTTCCGTGCGGGCGATCGT
>JAGQIB010000692.1 GCA_020431545.1 Gemmatimonadota bacterium | reverse complement strand
CCGATCGGCGGATCGAGCGGACGCTTCGAGCCGAGAGGTGAGCCGTCGGGAAATCGCGCGCACGCGAAACCGGGGCCCCGGACGAATCCGGGACCCCGTCGGGGCAGCGCGTCGTTCGGAACCTCGGGTGGCTAGCGCGCCACTACGAGCTTTCGTCTCGCTTCTCCGCGGTCGGCCGTGAGCCGCAGGAAGTAGACGCCGGACTGGAGTCCGCTGCCGTCGAAACGAATCGCGTGGGAGCCGGCCTCGCGGGTCTCACGATCCACAATCGTGCGGAGTCGACGTCCCGAGACGTCGTACAGATCCAGCGAGATCGGCGACGAGCGTTCGAGGGAGAAGTGAATCGTCGTCGCGTCCCGGAGGGGATTCGGGCTCGGACTGGAGAGAAGAACCGGGCCCGCGGCGAGACCGGGAACCGGCGCATCCGTCGACCCCGAACAGATCGTCTCGTCCGTGAGCGTGGTGGTCCGCTCCAGCTCGAGGAGCGGATAGTCGACGAGCGCCACGGCGGTGACCGTGGGTGCGAAGGTCTCGGCACTGAGGCTGGTCCACACGAAGTTATTCGCGCTGTCCTCGATGAGGAACGAATCGCATCCGAGATCCGTGTCCGATACGCGCATGGCGTGGGCCCGCGTTCCGTTCCAGTAACCGGCGGCGAACGCCTCGCCCCCCGCGACGGGGAAGATCACATGCAACGGGCTTCCTTCCGCCGTCGATGCGGATGCCGCGACGCTGTAGTCGACACCGACTCCCGTGCTGTCCACCCGAAACACGTACGGCTGCGCGATCGCGAACAGGCCGACCTCGTTCGCGGAGCCCGCGACCACGAAGTCCCCGTCGACCTCGTAGAGATCGTAGGCCTGCTCGTTGTTGGACAGACCGTCCCGGCCGACCGGGCGACGCCAGAGTGGCGTGCCCGAAGACGTCACCCGGACGACCGCCGCGTCCGTCTCGGTCGAGCCGAACTCCGTCCCGGCGATCACGAGATCGCCGTTCGAGGCTTCGATGATCGCGCGGGGGTCGCAAGTGAACGGGTAGGCGTACGACCAGAGAAGTGTTCCGGTGGCGTCGACCTTGAGAAGCACCTGCTTGCGATCCGTGAGCGGCCCCGTGCTGCCTGCCACCACGTACGCTCCGTCCGACGTCGCGACGAGTCCGCCCGCTCGCTGCTCCAGCGGCGCCGCGTAGCCCCTGCTCCACTCGACCGCGCCCCCCGCGGAGACCTTCACGAGCAGGAGGTCGAACCCCGTTCCGCCTCCGAGGCCGTCGGTGCGGGCCAGCACGAGGAAGCCTTCGTCCGCCGTCTCCACGACGGCCGCGGTCTCCTCGATGCCGGCGGTTCCGAGCGCCTTCGTCCAGACGGGGACGGCGCTGTCCGAGACGCGCGACAGCAGGATGCCCTGTCCGTCCGCGGCGGTGGTGAAAGTCTCTCCCACGGCGAGGGCGCCCCCGGACATCGCCGGTACGATGTCTACGCCGCGGTCGTCGAACAGCGCGTCGTCCGGATTTGCCTTCGCCTCGATCGCGTTCCACGTGAGCACGTCGCCGGTCGCCAGATCGAGTCGTCCCACGAACAGACTCGTCTCCACGAGCAGGAACGGATCCTCGTGCACCAAGGTGATCACGTGGCCGGTCACCCAAGCGGAGGTTCCGTCGAGAGCCGGGGCTCCGCCGCGAACGCCGATCCCGCGATCGGTGCTTCCGGCGAAACTGTTGTCGGTGGTGTGGCGAAACGTCGTGGCGGACAGGGGCGCGACGGACGGAACGAGCACCGCCCAGACCGCCAGTGCGAGAGCGGGGAGCAGGTTGGCAGAACGCGTGGACACGGGGTCCCTCCCAGGGAACTGGTGACAGCCGGGCGGCGGCTACCGGTCCTACGGGCGGGACGCCGAAATCTAACGGGGAACTGCGGCGGAAAGCGCGGCCGGATCTCCCAGGACGATGAATCCGGCCCAGTAGACCGGGTGCCGGAAAGGAAAGGAGCCGTCGGGGTCCCGCAAGTCCCGCAACTCCGTGCGGGCGGCGGCGAGAGCCTCCGCGGCCCCGACGCCCGGAGTCGCGAGCCGGCGATA
>JAGQIB010000691.1 GCA_020431545.1 Gemmatimonadota bacterium | reverse complement strand
CGCGAACCGCCGCCCCCGCCCCCGGTGGCACCGCCTCCACCGCCCCCGCCCTTGCGCTTCGCGGGCGGCGCCTTGGCCGCCACCGCCGCGGGCTCCGGCGCCTTCGGCGCGTTGCCCCCCTCGGCGGGAGCCGGGGCGGTCTTCGCCTGGGCGCGCCGACGGCTCGCGCGGTCCACCTCGCGCTTGCGCGCGAAGTCCTCCTTGACCGCCTCCTTCTCCTTGTCCAGCTGGCGACGGACCTGGTCCGCGATCGAGGCATCGACGGAAGACATGTGGCTCTTCACCTCGACCCCGAGGTCGCGCACGATCTTGACCATGGCCTCGGAGGAGACGGAGTGCTCCTTCGCGAGCTGATAGACGCGCACCTTGTCTCCCTTGCCGCCGCCCGCCGCGCCGCTGCCGTCATCCGCCGCCCACGCGGCCGCGCTCTCTTCTCGCCGCATCATGTCTTGCTGCCTCCCCGCTTCGAGGGGCCGTCCTCGGGCCCGTGTCCGGTATCCGCGCTGTCCTGCCGCGTCAGCTCGGCCCGTATCGCGTCGGCCAGGTTGCGGTCGGTCATTCCGATCACCGCGACCCGGTTCCTTCCGACCCATTCCCCCAGGCCGTCCGCATCGACGGTCAGGAGGCCCAGTGGCACCCCTTCCTCCTCGGCCAGGCGCTCGAGGCGCTCCTGGTCCCGCGGGGAGCCCCCCCGCGCGAGGAGAATCAGGTGAACCTGTCCGCGGCGCATCGCCGCGCGGGTCTCGCGCGATCCGAGCGACAGGCTCCGCGCACGCGCGCCGAGCCCCAGCAGGCGACCGATCTTCTCAGTTTTCAAGTTTTTCGCCCGGAGCATTCTCGCCCCGGCCTCCGCGAATCGCAAGCCGGAACGCTTCCTCCGATCCCTCCAGATCCGGGCCTCGCTTCCGGGCCCGGCGTCGGAACTCCTCCCAGCACGCTTCCGTGCGACACAGGTACGCGCCGCGCGCGGGTCGCCGCTTTCGTTCGTCGGGCACCGCGACCCCACGTTCGTCCACCGTCCAGCGAAGCAGCTCGCCCTGCTCGGCCCGGCGGCGGCACGCCACGCAGGTCCGGATCGGCACTAGGACTTCTCGCCCTCGCCCTCGGGCTCGTCACCCTCCCAGCCCGACGTCAGCTCCGACTCCATCGCCTCGATGTCGTCGAGGTAGCTGTCCGACGAACCGGACTTCTTCGGCGCGGACGCCGTCTCGCTCACCTTTCCGGCGGGCTCGACGACCGGGGCCTCGACGGCCGGCGCGGGCGCCTCCGCCTCGTCCTCCGCCTCGTCCTCCGTCGCGTCTTCCGGGGTTTCCTCGACCGGGTCGAGGAACTCGAGCTCGACCGACTCCTCCTCCGCTTCCGCCGCGGCGCGCTCCGCCTTCTCGGCCTCCACGTGTTCGAGGTGCTGCACCGCCGCGAGATAGATCTTCTGCGCGGTCACGTCGCCGATGCCGGGAACGTTGATCAGCTCCTCGATCGTGGCCTTCACGATGTCCTGCACGGATTCGAAGCCGGCCTGGATCAGGTTGTCGACCGTCTTCGGGCCGAGGTCCTCGAGGTCGTTGACCGGGATCTCGTCCTTGCGGGCGGTCTGGCCACGCGAGATCGCAAAGTCCTGCTCGCTGATCAGGTCGATCTCCCAGCCGGTCAGCTTCGACGCGAGTCGCGCGTTCTGACCGCTCTTGCCGATCGCGAGCGAGAGCTGATCCTCGGACACGACCACGCGCATCCGCATCTCGTCCTCGTCCGGGATCGTCTGCAGGATCTTCGCGGGCGAGAGCGCCTTGGTCACGAACGCGATCGGATCCTCCGAGTACGGCACGATGTCGATGCGCTCGCCGGACAGCTCGCGCACGATGCCCTGCACGCGCGAGCCCTTCATGCC
>JAGQIB010000690.1 GCA_020431545.1 Gemmatimonadota bacterium | reverse complement strand
CGCGCTGCCTCCTCCGCTGGCCGGCGGCAGCTGGAGGGTCCGTGCGGTCGGCTCCCACGGCTTCGAGATCGAGAAGGCCCTCGCGACGTTCCGCGTCGTGCCCTGACGTGTCGCACCTCCCCGCCCCTTTCCGAACGAACGGGGGCGGGTAGCGAGAGCCGGCGCCCCGTCCCGCCCACCGGCCGACGGCGACCTCATGGGAGTGCACTGGAAGCAGGACCAACCGATCCTCCTTCTGCTCCGCGTGGCTCTGGTGGAGCAGTTCCCGTTCCTCACCCGGCTCGGCTACTCCCCGCACTGGTCCGGCATCGGCGGCTTCGTCGATCGCAAGACCAAGAGCGGCGGCCCGTCCGCGCACGCGGAGGGGCGCGCCGCCGACATCTACCTGAGCGCGTTCGATCCGTACGAGAAGATGCTGGGCGACGGACTGCTCCGCCTGTTCGGCTCGAACCTGACCGCGCTCGGCGTGGATCACGTCATCTGGAACCGGCAGATCTGGAGCGCGGAGAAGGGCGGCCCGCGACGCTACGAGAACAAGAAGAACGGACCGCACACGGACCACGTGCACGTCGCGTTCACGCGGGCGGGGAGCCAGAAGCAGCCACCGCTCCTCTCGAAGCTCGTCCGGGATCTGCGCTGGCGGCTCGACTTCACGTTGCGGACCCGGCTGTCCGGACTCGAGACCGTGCGCTACGGCCCGGCCGACTGGAAGAGTCCGTTCGATTGACCGGGGAACTCAGGCGGACGTGTGTTCCGCCGCCTGCTCGCGCCGGATGTCACGGCGCAGGTACTCGAGGTGGGTCTGATCGCGCACGAAGGCCACGTGAGGGCGCGAGACCGTCACCGGCCACAGGCTCGGATGAACGTCGAGCTCGATCGTGATGCCGTCGTCTTCGTCGTGAGCTTCCCAGTGCATCCGAAGACGACGTCTCCCCACCCGCAGGACATCCTGCCCGGAGCCTCGCTGGAGTGCGCGGAAGTCCCGGTCCAGGAGCAGCGCGTGCAGTTCCTCCCGCGCGAAGCGATCCGTCGTGCGGAGGTCGATGAACGCCGTGTGCAGGAACGGCAGGTACAGGATCGCGAACGCGATCACGAACCAGCCCGGCAGCGGGAGCTGCGCTTCCGTCACCGCGTACTGGTAGGAGCCGACCAGCCCCAGCAGCACGAGCCCGCCGTAGATCGCGCGACCGGCCTCGCGATCGCCGACCCGGACGTCCAGGTCCAGGACCGCGACCGTGGACGCGACGGCGAGAGCGAACACGTCGAGCCAGAGCCAAGGAATCAAAGGCGACCTCCCCCGGAAGGGGATCGGCAGATCCCGGGAGGATCGCGAGCGCGGTCTAGTCCACCAGCGGTCGGGCGTACGTCGGGGCTTCCCCGGGGCCATGTCCGAAAGCGTCGACCTCGAAGGAGAACCTCACGAGGCGGGATGCCGCGCGGGCGCGCCCATCCGCGACCTCACGCACCTTCCACCAGACTTCCTCTCCGGCCGGAATTCCCCGGAAGACCTCACGCGGATCGACCGGAAACACGGGCTCCGCAAGCGGCGGCGATTCCCACAGCCGCTCGAACGTGGCCCGGTAGAGGAGGACCTGGGACCACTCCACGTCGTCGCCGCCGGGGGTCCAGCGGAACTCGCGCGGCGGCACGGGCAGGCTGCCCTCCGGTCCCTCGATCTGCGGGATCCCGGGGGATTCCACGTCGATCGCGAGCGGACGCAGGTTCCGCCAGCCGGCCGGCAACAGCAGCAACGCCGCGAGGATCGGGAGGGCCACCCAGAAGGCGACCGCGGGAGACCGCGTGGATTCGGACATGAGTGGATTCTAGCGTCGTCCCGGGGCCGTGCGACACCATTTCCGCCGGCGGCTCCCATCGTCGGAGGTCTAGTCGACGCGCGGAGCCACGTTCCGGATGCGCGCGAGCAGGCCGAGGAACGCCTCGGCGGCCGGCGAAGGGGTCCGGCGCGCGTCCCGGGCGATGCCCAGCTCGCGGGTGAGCTTGCCGGCGCGGACCGCGAGCGGGACGAGCGCGCCGGACCGGATCTCCGCGGCCACCGACCGCGCCGGCAGGACGCCGACCCCGAGGCCGACCTCCACGAGACGCTTGATCGCCTCCGGACTCGACATCTCCATCGCGATTCGCGGCTCCTCGCCGTGCTCGCGGAACAGCGCGTCCACGGCCTGCCGGGTGATCGACTCCGCCTTGAACGTGATGAGCCCGTGCTCGGCGAGCTCGGGGAGCGAGACCTTGCCGCGCCCCCCGCGCACGTG
>JAGQIB010000689.1 GCA_020431545.1 Gemmatimonadota bacterium | reverse complement strand
GATCCTCGTGGTGAACGACACGCCGTACCGGTTGCTCGACTTCGAGAACTCGAGCGACTACGACGCGCGGGCGGTCGGCGGGAGAGGAACGTTCCGCGATCCTGTCTTCGTGCCGCCGGTGCAGCTGGTCACCGACGCGCTGACGCTCGCCGGTCTCGCGTTCGACGTCTACGACGTCGCCGGCCCCGGCACCTCCGCGCAGGCCGAGCCGCGGGGGTTGCCTCTGCCGGCCGCGAACGTCGGCGGGTTCCTCGACGCGAGCGGCCTTCCGTACTACGACGCGATCGTCTGGGAATCTGCGACCCAGACCTCGATCGACGACGGAGAAGTGCGCACCGATCTGCGGACGTATCTGGATGCGGGCGGCAACCTCCTGGTGATCGGAACGGATGTCGTGAACTCGCTCCAGTACCTGTTTGCGGACCCGGAGTTCGCGCACGAGTATCTCGGTGCCGAGCTGACGGCGCCAAGCGACGAGACGGTCGCCACGCAACTCGCGATGGTCGGCAGCCCGGGCGAGGTCTTCGACGGAGACCGGTACTCGCTGTACGGAGGATGTCCCGCCCTCCTGAAGATGGATCGACTCACGATCACGAGCCCCGTCGGGGGGCTCGCGAGTGCGGCTCTGACCTACACGGACGGCGACGGCTCCGACGAGGGTCGCGTCGCGGGAGTGCGGGCCGTGCGTCCGGGCGGCGGACAGGCCGTGACGTGCGGTTTCGACGTCTCCGCTCTTCCGTCGCGGATGGCGATCCGCTGTCTCCTGCAGACCGTACTCGAGGAGGGATTCGGAATTCAGGTGCCGTCGCCCGGGGCCTGCTCGAACGGCGTCGACGTTCCGGGGCCCGGACTTCCGCTTGCGTTCGATCTCGCGCGCCCGGAACCGACGCCGTTCGTCGACCGCACGCGAATCGCGTTCACGCTGCGCGAGCGCGGATCCGTCTCGCTGACCGTCCACGATCTGCTCGGACGTCGCGTGGCGACGCTGGCGAACGGCCCCTTCGACCGGGGCGCGCACGCGCGAACGTGGGACGGTCGCACCGATCGAGGGACACGGGTGGCGGCGGGGGTGTACTTCGTCCGTCTCGTGTCGGGGGAGGAGCAGGCCACGCGCAAGCTCGTGCGGCTGCGCTGAGCGCGGCACCTAGGGCGGCGGAGCTTCGGTGTCGAGCGGAAGCCGCGACAGATCCACCGAGAACGCCGGGAACCGGGCGTCCCGGACCGACGCCGTGGGCAGGCCCGTGCCCTGCCCCGGCGTCGACACCACGAGCAGCTCCCGCTCGCCCTGGGACCGCGCGCGCTCCGCGAGGCGAGAGAGGGCGCGCGAATCCGTGACGAGGAAGAAGCGCTTGTCGAACCAGAGCGCGCCGAGTTCCGTCGGCAGCCAGAACTGATCCGTCACGACGATGTCCCGGGGATCCTCCGCGATGGCCGAGAGGATGCGGCCCGAGAGTTCGCGCTTCGCGTGCAGCAGGTCCAGCGATCGCACGCTCCAGAGCGTTCCGCACGCACATGCCACCAGGAGAACGAATCGCGCCCGTCGCTCGGCGCTGGCCGCGCGGACGGCGACGAGGGCCGCGAGTGCGGGGAGCAGCGG
>JAGQIB010000688.1 GCA_020431545.1 Gemmatimonadota bacterium | reverse complement strand
ACCAGGAATCGCGGCGATGTCCTGGACCCAGCTCAAGCAGATGTTCTTCTGAGGAGTTCGCATGAACCGCATGCCCCTTTTCGCTCTCGTTCTCTTCGTGTTCACCACGGCCGGTTGCGGCAAGGACTCGGTGACCAACCCGAACGTCGCGCAACCGGATCCGACCGATCTCACGGTACCGGCCGAGGTCGTGACGGCGATCGAGACGGCGCTCAACGAGCTCGACGTCGACACGTACGCGGCGCTCCTCGAGGAGACGCCCATCGCGCGCGCGGAGGCCGGGTTCCGCTACTACCCGCAATCGAGCGATCTGCAGGACTTCCCGTGGATCACCGGGGACTTCTGGAGCCGCGAGGAGGAGCTCGACATGATCGGGAACATGTGTGATCCGGAGTTCGTGAGCGACGTGACCCAGGAGTCGGTGGACTCGATCGACGCCGAGATCACCGTGCTCTCGCAGCAGACGTTGCCCTCCGGCGAGATCGAGGTGACGACGTCCGCCAGCATTACGGTGCTGTGGGCCGCGCAGGATGGGGCGCGGTGCGATGTGATCCTCGTTCTCCTGCTGGCGGAGGACTCCGACGGCTACCTCCGAATTCGCGAGATGAGTGAGCTTCCGACCATCGGACGGGTCGAGGACACGAGCTGGGGAAACATCAAGAGCCTCTACCGTTCGTAGAGCCCCGCGCGCCCGAACGAACCGCAAGTCCAGGAGTGATCGATGAGTCTCCGACACGTGACCGTCTTCTCCGCCCTCGCGGCGACGTTCCTCCTCGGCGGCTGCGGCACGGACTCCGACGAGATCCCGAACGTTCCGCAGCCGGACCCGACCGAGCTCACGGATCCGGCCGAGGTCGTGGCCGCGATCCAGGCGGCGCTCAACGAGCGCGACGTCGACACGTACGCGGCATTCCTGGAGGAGGCGCCGGTCGCGCGCGCGGAAGCCGGCTTCCGCTACTATCCGCAGTCGAGCGATCGGCAGGACTTCCCGTGGATGACCGGGGATTCGTGGAGTCGCGACGACGAGCTCGCCATGATCGGGAACATGTGCAACCCGGGATTCGTGAGCGACGTGACCCAGGAGTCGGTGGACTCCATCGACTCCCAGTTCACCGTGCTCTCGCAGCAGACGTTGCCCTCGGGTGAGATCGAGGTGACGACGTCCGCCGCCATCACCGTGCTGTGGGCCGCCCAGGACGGGGCGCGATGCGATGTGATCCTCGTTCTCCTGCTGGCGGAGGACTCGGAAGGATTTCTGCGCATCCGGGAGGTGAACGAGGTTCCAACCACCGGGCGCGGCGTGGAAGACACGTCCTGGGCGGCGGTCAAGAACGCGTACCGCTGACCCCCGCGCCCCCTGCGGGATCGCCTTCCCGGTGCTATATTGGCCGAGCCGTCGCGGCCGCGGCGGCCGGTCCACCCCTGCCGCACGCGCGACACCCGGAAGCGGAAGATCTATGAAAATCAACAGCTTGGGGCGTTGCCGCGCCCTGCTCGTCGTGTTGCTCGTCGCGTTCGCGGCCGGCTGCGGGAAGGACGCCAAGATCCCGGTCGGGCCCGAGCTCCCGGATCTCTCGACCCCGCTCCGGGCCATCCGGGCGCTCAAGGACGCCTACGACTTCCGACAGCTGGACGACGCGCTCTACCTGCTCGCGCCCGACTTCCGGTACGTGCCGGACCCGTCGGCCGACGTGCCGTTCCTCGCTGCGGGCGAAACGTCGTGGGATCTCGATCGCGAGACCGCGATCCTGGAGCGGCTGCTCGTACCCGAGCGTCTCACCTGGCTCGATCAGGTGCTCTTCGAGTTCGACGTCGCCACGATCTCGGACTCGACGGGCACGGATGACCTCGTGCTCGTGACCGGCAACGCGGATCTACTGCTGCTGGAGGGCACCGACCAGCTCGTGCAGGCGAGCTCCAACCTCGAGCTGGTTTATCGCGTGGACGCGGACGACAATCACTTCCTCGTGGAAGTCCACGAGACCGCGATTCCCACGTTCGAGTACGCGGTGAGCGAGGCGAAGTCGGTCGTGGAGTCGCCGCCGATTCTCGAGACGGGAGAGGCCACCGAGGTCACGGCCACCACCGCGACGCTCAACGCCACCGTGAATGCGGCCGGCCTTCCCACGACATGGTGGTTCGAGTGGGGCGAGACCACCGCGTACGGCAATCAGACCGCGGTGCAGTCGGGTGGCGAGGCGGACTCGTTCGTCCCGCGCGCGGCCGGCCTCACGGGCCTCACGGCCGACACCGAGTACCACTTCCGTATCGTGGCGAACAGCGACTGGGGCACCTCGACCGGCGACGACGCCATGTTCCAGACGCAGCCCTAGCGAATGCGCGCGGTCGTTCTCCGCAAGCACGGCGGTCCCGAGACACTCGAGCTCGCGGACATCGCGCGCCCGGAGATCTCGGGCGATCAGGTTCTCGTCCGCGTGGCGGCGTGTGGCCTCAATCATCTGGATCTGTGGACGCGGCGCGGACTACCCGGTCGCGAGATCGCGTTCCCGCACGTGCTCGGGAACGAACCGGTGGGTACGGTGGAGGAGCTCGGACCGGAGGCGCGCGGCGTCAAGGTCGGCGATCGTGTCGTCGTCGCTCCCGGGTACCTCGATCGCTTCCACGCGAATCGCTCGGGGTGGGACGCCTCATTCCCCGACTACCGCGTACGCGGCCACCAGTCCGCCGGCGGCTACGCCGAGTTCGTGAGTGCACGCGCGGAGAACCTCGTCCGCGTCTCCGATCGCTGGTCCATGGCGCAATGGGCGGCGACGCCGCTCGTGTTCCTCACCGCCTGGCACATGCTCGTGGGACGCGCGCGCACGCAGCCGGGCGAGACGGTCCTCGTGATCGCGGCCGGAAGCGGCGTGGGCTCGTCGGCGATCCAGATCGCACGCTGGCTCGGCTGCCGCGTGATCGCGACCGCCGGCACGCAGGAGAAACTCGCGAAGGCCGCCCAGCTCGGTGCGCACCACGGCGTGAATCACTACGAAGAGAACTGGCCGTCCCGTGTTCGCGAGCTCTCGGGCGGCGGAGTGGACGTGGTCGTGGAACACGTCGGCGACGCCGTGTTCTCGAAGGCCGTCACCGCGCTCCGCTACGGCGGCCGCCTCGTCACCTGCGGCGCGACGACCGGCCCCGCCGGCTCCGTCAATCTCACGCACCTGTTCGCGAAGCAACTCTCCATCCTCGGCTCTTACATGGGCGACTTCGCCGAGCTCGAGCGCGTCCTCGCGCTCCTGGACGCCGGCCTTCTGCGTCCGGTCGTCGATCGGGTGTTTCCGCTGGAGGATGCGGCCGAGGCGCACCGGTATCTGGAGTCGAGTGCTCACTTCGGCAAGGTCGTGTTGGAGATCTAGCTCTGTCGGCCTCGAGTCGGAGCCGGGGGAGTCCTGTTCGCGAACGGTTC